>WFRA01000220.1 GCA_015486775.1 Kiritimatiellales bacterium
GCAGTTGGAAGGGGCGACAAACCGCTGCGCCCGGAAGTGGGTGGCATCCACGCGGATGGTGTCGCCGTAAACAGGCTCTGCATACAGTTGCGTGTAGGTTCCCTGGCTCTCGGGCCAATGGTAGGCAACATTGACGCTTCCCGGCGCCACATAGTCCGCCGAATCGCCCAGCACCGCCAGCGGCTGGGTGTCCACATTTACGGAATCGCTTCCGGTTCCGGCATTCCCGGCAGGATCCCAGACGGTCGCGGCCAGCGAAACAGAGGCATTGACCGGAGCGGAAACCAGTTGGGTGTCCGGAAGGTGCAGGGAGGAGTATCCCGCGGGAAGGGTGTAGAAATTGGCCGAATTGGAGAGCTTTACGCGAACCGGAACGGAAAAGGTTTCCCCCACCGAAACATCCACTGCCGCGGAGGCGGACTGAATATAGTTGCTACCCCCCGCAATCTGGACGGTGACGGTAGGTGGCGTGGTGTCGTATATAAAATTCCACAGCCGCTGCGTCAAGTTGCCCGCTCCGTCTTCCGCCTGGAAGCGTAGCTCGAAGGAGCCATCGCCCGGAAGGGAGGGATTGACAAGCAGATTAGTCCAGGTGTCCAGGGTGTGCAGGCCGCAGGGCTGCCAGCCGCAGGAATCCACCAGTTCCGACCCTTTGTACACCAGCCAGCGCCACTGCTTGGTCGGCCGGTCATGGTCGTAGGATTTAAAGCGTAGCGGAAGAGAGGGGGAGGCGGCCAGGTCGCTGGCGGGAAACTCTACCTCCAGCGAAGGCACCAGCTCGTCCGGCGGCATCTGCAGGTCGGGCAGATGGACGGAAGAGACGGTGCTGTCGGTCACATAGTCGTCCATCGTCAGCGTCAGATTGGTTGTCGCAAAATCCGGATGGCTAAAATAGAGCGTGAAGGTTCCGCGGGGCACAACATTGGTGAAGAGATAATATCCATCCGCGTCGGTTGCAGTGGAAGCGAAGGCCGGGTTGCCCAGCTCTACCCGGGCATCCGCGACGGGACTTTTTTCAAAAACAATCCTTCCGGAAACCTCTTGCATCTGCATCAGATAGTGCTCGTAAAAGGTGTTTTGAAACTTCGCATCCTCATCAAAGTTTTCATCTAGCCCCATTTGATGGTAGAGGAAAAAGCTGCGCCCCCAGTAGCGAATGGCGCTGCCCGGCGGGGGATTGGTGGGGGGGATGATGTCCAGATCGTACGCGCCGGAAGGCAGGCCGGGAAAACTCCAGCGGCCGGTTTCATCGGTGCAGGTTTCGCGGCTGAAGCCGGGCTTGGAGACCCGCACCAGGAAATTGCTCCAATAGTGCCCGCCGCCGAGCCCCGGCGGAGAGGTCTGCACACGCCCGCTTAATCCGCCCCGGGTGGGATAAACTTGATAGGAGTAGGCCCGATCGTTGTTGTAGGCGTAGCGGTCCACTTCGGCCCAGAGCTGCTCCCCCGCCGCGTTGGTGGCCACCACCTCCGCGCAGGTTACCTCGGCTCCGACGCGCACATTCTCGCCGGCAGGCAGACGAATCGCAAGGTTGGTATGAAAAGTTCCGCCCGGCGGAATGTTGTTGCGGGCGATTCCGATGGTGGGATCGCGCACGGGAAGATAGGCATAGAAAGCGCCGTTGGTGAGAATGGTCAGGTAGATGCGCCCGGAATCTTCCGCCAAAGCCCGTTCGCCGCAGTTTTGGATGGTAAGACCGATCTGGCTGTCTTCATTGGCGAAAAAGTAATCCGAAACCGAACCGCCAACCTCCAATGAAGAGAGCGTCAAGTCAGGCTGGTTCGGGGTCTGGGCCATCGGAATAAAAGCCAATTGGCTTCCCCCGTTACTGGAGTGCTCGTCCGGTGCGTACACATCGGTCGCCGCCTTTTCGTAGCCCGTGTTTTGGCTTAGCTCCGTGGTGCTGGGCGGGGTGTAGTCGTCCGTGTCGAAAATGCCGCGCTCAAGCATGGAAGAGTGGATGGTAATCGAAAGCGGCTCCACCAGGCAGAAATAGAGCCCGATGCCCTGGTAGACATCAAACTGGTAGCCGGCGCTCACCGGGACTTGCCAGCGATCGTATGAATAGCCTGCGGGAATGTTTAGGGTAATATGTTTGGCGTTCGCGTAACCGGGTCCGGCAAACTGCAGATACTGATCGCCAATGGTTACATCCAGAAAATCGCCTTTCACCAGCAACTCGCCCACCAGGCTGATGCTGGCCATTCCCACACCGCTGTTGTCCGCGCCGTCGAGAATCTTGCCCAGCGTTTTCGCGCCCGCCGCCCCCGCGATATCCGAAAGGGGAATCGAGACATAATCGAATGTGTCAATGCAACCCAGCGTATTGGTTCCCAGTGCCATCACGCCGTCGCGCGCGTCGGAAAGCCCGAAATCCTTGCCTACGGAAAGCTCCGGCCATTGGACATATTTTGGGCGGATAGAAAGGCCGAAGCCCACGCCAAAGTTGGAGCGGATCTCCTTGCGATCCGGATGGTCCTCCGTTTCAATCCAGCAGGTGAGTTCCACGGGGTGCTCCCCCGAAGAGTAGGAGTAGATCTGCGAGCGGTCGTACTGGATGTAGAGCGTGGCGGAAAGATCCAGCTTTACCGGCATCGTGCCGCCACCCACCTCGATTTTCCCCTCCACGGTACCCGGAACAAGCGTCTGCCAGTCCGTATCGAAATCGGCAACGTCCGCTCCGTCCTGATAGACAAAATGGAGGGGGACAAAGGTGGTCTCAAGCTCCGCGCGTCCAAGGATTGGAAAAGCGGCAACCAAGACAAGCAACGCAAGCCCCCACAGGAAAGAATCCCGATGGAAGCATCTCTTTCCGTCCGTTTTCATTCTCCTGTCCCTCGTTCCCGATCCTCCCTCTAAAAGGGGGGAAGTCAAGGGGGAAACCGGATTTTTTCGGGGTGCAAGCAGGCTCCTGTCCAATAGTTGGAAAGAACGGCTCTTATTGCGGAGTGGGTTTTCCCGGAAAAAGCATATTTATGAGCTGAACACTCTTGTTTTTCCAGAGGCTGGAAGAAAAAGAGACACAAGGCTCGCCTGCGAAAGCAAACCTGCTAGAATGA
>WFRA01000221.1 GCA_015486775.1 Kiritimatiellales bacterium
GTTTGGTAGCGTGGTTCTCGTTCCGGTTTTCAAAGAAAGTTGATTCATCAATTTCGGATGCAGCAGGAGAAGTTGCTATTTTTATAATCACGCTTGTTGCCTTAATTCTGTCCGTGATTGTGGCGATGAAAAAATATCTATCTTAATCGGGAGAGCCAAATCACAGAAAAAAAACTCGTCTTGAATGGAATATTTTGCGCACCGAAAGAAGGATAGGATACGGTGATTGAAATGGATGCCGGAGAAATTTTTTCATGGGTTATGGTAAGGGCAATCGGGGTGTTGCTCGTGGTTTATTCGTTCGTTCCCTTGATCGGGGCGCTGGGAGGTGGATATGTGGCATATACCCTCCGCGACCATGCCGCCATCGTGATCCAATCGAATGGGACCATTCCCGATTGCCAAAAGGATACGCCCAAAAACCGGTAACTTCAGAAAGCCCAAGCCCAGGCACAATCCGCCGCAATCCTAAACCCGGTGTTCTTCCTGCTGTCGATCTCGGCAGGAATCTATTGCCTAAAAGGGGGCAAAGCGCTTCAAAAGCTACTTATGCCTCCGGAGGAGGGTGAAGAAGGATGACTACATTCGCGCAGTGGATCGAAATGGTTTTGGTTGCCCCTGTTCCGCTGGTTGCCCTCGCAATCAACCTAAAAAATGCAGTTGAAATGCTGAAAATGGTTATTCTCCTTCAATGCGAATGATTAACACGATTTCCAGCTATCATGTATATCCTGTTATCCTGTCAAAACATACTCTACTTATCATTTTTGGGAAAGAATCAGGAAGTTTTTGGTTCGCGTGATTAGCGGAATTCGCGATCCACAGTTATTCTGTCCGAGCTCAGAAATGGTGGTTTCTGTAACCCCTTATCAATGAACCGTCCTGCGGCCTATTTCCCCGGGAGAAATTATCTTTCCGCATTGCTTCAAGGGCGTGTATTATAGCGTTCATTCGCAATATTACTGTAATTTCGGAGGCCGCGTCCTTTCCGGACAAACCTTTAAACAGGGCAATTTTGCCAATAATCCATCTTTTCGCTTGCTGATCGAGGGGGGTTGCAATAGATTTGTTTTCTTGAAATTACATCTAGAGGAAATTGCGTGAAAACAGGAAACATACCCGATGGCGTCTGGCCGGTCATGCTGACCCCGTTCTCCGGATCGGGACAGATCGACTTCCAGGGGCTGGAACAGTTAATTGATTGGTACATCGACCAAGGGGTAGCCGGTCTTTTCTCGGCCTGTCTTTCGAGCGAATCGCTCCAGATGGACGATGCCAAAAAACTGGAGCTTGCAAAGTTTGTTGCCGGATATGTGGACGGTCGCGTGCCAGTCGTTGCGGGGGTGATGGGCGTGGCGGATCGCTCGAAGCGCATCGGGATGGCGCAGGAGGTGGTTGGCGCGGGGGCGGAGGCTGCCGTCTTTACCTTGTGCGATATCGTTCCGGAAATGGCCTCGGACGAGGAGTGGATTGAGGAGATGGAGCGGCACCTCGAAAAGCTTCAGGACTTGCCCCTCGGCCTCTACGAGTGTCCGGTGCCTTACCACCGGATGCTCACCCCGACCTTGACCGACTATGTTGTGCAAAGAAAGGCGTTTCGGTTCTTGAAGGAGACCTCCGCAGACATTGATGAGATCGGGCGCAAAAGCCGGGCGGGCACCGCCTGCGGCCTGAAGGTTTTTAGCGCGGATGCCCTTTCGATCCTCTCTGCGTACAAGTGCGGTGCCAGCGGGTTCTGCGGATTGCAGGCCAATCTCTGGCCGGAACTTCATGTAGAATTGTTTGACCACTGGAAGGCCAATCCGGAACGGGCGGAAACCTTGCAGCGCTTTTTTAGGGAGCAGGACTGGGCGCTTAGCCGATCCTATCCGGCCAGCGCAAAGCTCTACCTGCAGATGGCGCACGGCCTAGAGATTGGAACTACCTCCTTCCTGAACCAATCCGCGGTGGGAACGGCCGACCGCGAATGGGTCGGCGAGCTGGCGGAATCTGTGGAACAGATCAAGGCAGGATCCCTCGAAGAAAGTGTGTAGTGGAAACAGGAATAGCAACTATGGAAAAAACAAGGATAGGTCTGATCGGCTGTGGCTTCCGGATTAAGGAGATTGTCCGCAATATGGCACCGCATCCCGTCTTCGGGAATGTGGAGTTTGTCCAGGTTTTCGACCCCGACCCGGAGTATGGAAACATCATCCGCGACGAGTGGGCACCGAATCTTCGGTTTGTGGAGGACTATAAAGAGATTCTGCAGAATTCTGAAATCGACTGGGTAATGATTGGCTCCCCTAACTGTTACCATGCTGAGCAGGCTATCGCCGCATTTGAAGCAGGCAAAAATGTCTTTTGCGAAAAGCCGCTGGCCACCACCTTCGCGGATTGTGTCGCGATGCGCGAGGCGTGGAAACGGAGCGGGAAGCAGTTTGTGATTGGCTTCACCCTGCGCTATTCCCCGCACTATCGCAAGATCAAGGAGCTGATCGCTGCGGGTACCATCGGTGACCCCGTCAGTTTCGAGTTTAATGAGACCATTTCGTTCGACCACGGCGGCTACATCATGGGCGGCTGGCGCGGGAAGCGCGAGCTGGCCGGAACCCACCTGCTGGAAAAGTGCTCGCACGACATCGACCTGGTAAACTGGATCGTCGGCGCGCCCGTTGCCCGGGTGGCCTCCTTCGGCGGGTTGGACTTTTTTATTCCGGAAAACGAGCGGCACATGGAACGCATCGGCCCCTCCCCAGACGGCAAGCCGGCCTACATGGCACACTGCGGCGGGCGGATGGCAAACCCGTTCACGGCAGAAAAGAGCATCATCGACAACCAGGTGGCCATCCTCGAATATGCCAACGGCGTGCGGGCCACCTTCCACACCAACTGCAACGCCGCCATCCTCGAGCGGCGCATGTATTTTTGCGGTACGGAGGGAACGCTGCGTGCCGATGTGATCCAGGGCAAAATCGAAACCTGCCGCATCGGCTACGGCACCGAGATGGAAACCACCGACACGCATGTCCACAACAGTCATGGCGGGGGCGACGAGGTGCTGGGCGGCGAGCTGCTCGACTGCATGGTGAACGGCAGCGAACCGGTTTCGAGTCTGGACGACGGCTTCCGCGCGGCCATCACCGCCTTTGCCGTGGACGACGCGATGGATTCGGGGCAGGTGGTACACCTCGAACCCTACTGGGAGAAGGCGGGCATGGCGTAGCCGCAACCAAACTAAAAACACGGAACCGGATCGCTAATCACGCTAATCACACGAGTTGAAGAATTTCGGATTCGCGCGATTCGTGAAATTCGCGATCAAAAACAAGAACTCGATGGAGACTAGCATGGATAGGCGATTGCTCTTTTTTGCGGTGCTGCTGGGCTGGGTGGCGGGCGTCGCCGCTTCTGATCCCTGGAAGTTTTACCACTCGTTCGATAACGGCTCGGATGCTGACTTTGCCAAAGGCTCCGCAAAAACCTTTTCCGATGGCCGGATCGACCTGACGCAAAAAGGCAGGGGCGGAACCGCGCTTGCGGTTCCCTTCTCCGACTTTTTCTGCTTTGGACTGGAGGACAATATTTCCTTTTCCGAGGGCACCATCCGCCTTGATGTCCAGCAGCGCTTCACGCCGCCGGAAATCCGGAAAGGCTACGGCAAGACGCAGTGCCTGCTCAGCTCGGTGATCCGGTGCGGGCAAAAGATCCAGCTCAAGCTCCGCGTTTCCGGCAAAAAGATGCTTCTGGTGGCCGAAACGGAGGAAACGAAAGGAAAAGCCTCGCGGATCGAGCTGGATGTTTCGGACTGGAAGGCGGGCGAATGGCACTCGGTCGAACTGGCGTGGAAGCAGCCCGGAATCCTCCTGCTGGGAGCCGATGGGAAAAAGAAGCAGATCCAAAACGCACACTTCCCCAAATGCCCGCCCGCCATGATGTACGACATGTATGTCGGCACCGACAGCGACGGCGTGCAGGGCTATTCGATCGACGAACATGCCGACGCGCTTTTCGACAACCTCTCCATTTTCGGCGTTTTCGACTACCAGCCCGCTCTGGATGAAAACCCGCCGAAGATGCCGCGCTTCACCGCCCCGGCATCGGTGGCCGCCTCTCCGGAATGGGTCGGGAAAGACCGCCACCGGATCAATGTGTACACCGGAAAAACCAAGCGCGACTGGAAGCGGGTTCCGGTGCGCCTGGAGGTGGACTTCAAAAACGGATGGGAACAACTCGATGCCGCCGGGCGGCGCTCCGCTCTCGCCTCGCTCCGGCTGGTGCAATACGATCCAGTCTCTGGAAAACCGCTGATCCACGATGCGGCGCAGAAGGGTGACGACCGCTATTTTGTTCCTTTTTCCATTTCGCCGGAGCTTTATTGGCAGGCTTCCGGTTCCATCTCCTGGAACCGCGAAGGATCGGGTCCGGCGGCCTATTCCCTCTACTACGACCCGGCCGCCCCTTATCCCGCTCCCTTCCCAAAAACCATTCCAATGGTTGGAAATGGCGACCGCCTGCAACTGGGGCAGAAGGGTGATGCCAACCGCCTTTCGCTCGGGATCAGCGGATCGTTCGAGCCTTTCGATGCGGACGGCGACGGCGACCTCGACCTCTGGGCCAACATTGGAACCTCGAAGATGCCGCGCTCACGGGATCTTGGATACGGGCTCTACTATTTTGAAAACCTTGGCGGCACCTTCGCGCCGGGGCAGCTGGTCTACGCAGGTAGCACGCCCTTCAAGGCACCGATCAACGGAAACACCCTACTCAACATTGCCGACCTCAACGGCGACGGGAAGCCGGACTTTATCCTGAGCGGCTGGAAAATCCAGGAATGGTGGGAGTTTGAAATGCGCGGCGGCAAGCCGGTCGTCACCGCCATGCACCCAATCCCGTTCAGGGGTGACGCCCCGAAAAGGGAGGCCAAGAGCCGGGTGTACGACTTCGATGGCGACGGCCTGCTCGACTTGCAACTGGGCGCCAAGGTGCTTCCAAACATTGGAACCCGGACCCGGCCGCTTTTCGACGCGCAAAACCCGGTGAAACTGGAGATGGATGAGCCCATCCTCTTTGGCGGCGAGCATGGCGACCCCAATGCCGCCTTGGCGCGGGAATGGCTCTTTTTTCCGGTCGACTGGGATGCCGACGGCAAACGGGATTTTGTTTCGTCGTCCAACTTTCCGGAACTCTTCTTCCGCAGGAATATCGGCACGGCGCAGCACCCACACTTTGCAGCGCGGCGGCGGATCAAGACCTTCGACCGAATGGATCTGTACATCGTCAGCATGCTTACCCGCGTCAAGATTTTTGATTGGGACGAGGATAGCGATCCGGATCTACTCTTCGGCGGCGAGGAGGGCTTTGTTGGGTTCTGCGAAAATATTTCCGGCTCCGGAAATCCAGTCCGGCTGCGCCAGACGGCCTTCCTCAACCAGCTCAACGCCCCGCTGGACGCGGGATCGCTGGCCATTCCCGTGGCGACCGACTGGGACGACGACGGCGACCTCGACCTGATTGTCGGCGATTCCGGCTACGAAATCCTCCTGTTTGAAAACGAGGGCGATTCCCAAAATCCGGTCTGGGGAGAGGCCCGTCCGCTCGAAGCCGCTGGGGTGCCGATCCAGCTCATGCCCGGCCCGGACGGTTGCGTGCAGGGGCCGCAGGAAAACTACTGGGGCTACGGCGAGCCGGTGGTCGTCGACTGGGACGGCGATGGCCTGAAGGATTTGATCGTGACCGGCAACCGCATGACCCACCACTTTTTCAAGAACATCGGGCGCAAGGGGCATCCCCGGCTGGCGCGCGGGAAACTGCTGCAACTCAAAAACCCTCCAAGGGATGGAAACGGAAAACGAACCGACCTGCCCTGGGGCATCCGCTACGAGCCGGAAGGCAACGAGCTGATTACGGTTCACCGCTCGCGCCCAAAGGCACTCGACTGGGACGGCGACGGCGTGATGGACTACATCACCCTCGACCACACAAACCGGCTGGCGCTCTACCGCGGCGAGCGGCTGCCGTCGGGCGAAACCGTGCTGGACGCGCCGGAGGAAATTTTCAGGATCGAAGACCCGTACGCTCGAGCCATCGTCTGGAACCGCGCGAAAAAATCCGATGGCGGACGCTGGCACCCCGGAGCGCAGGGGCGCACCGTAACCAATATTTGCGACTGGGACGGCGATGGCGACTACGACATGGTTTGGGACAACATTAACGGTCGCTACTACGAAAACACCACGGACAATCAGGCGCCGCACCTCGTGGATCGCGGCGATTTGGTGAAGGCGCGCCTGGCCAACCACAACACCGGCCCCGAAGTGGTTGACTTTGACGGCGATGGTCGGCTAGATCTACTGGTCGGAACCGAGTCGGGGCGGATCTTCTATTTCAGCCGCCCCTTCATCGAGCGGGATATCCCGCCGGTCGCGGTGATTTCCGAGCAGTAGTTCAAAGCCCGGAAAAGGGAACCACGAATGGAGATATAGATCCGGCATGAAAAGATTGGGAATTTGGCCGCGATACGAAGTGGGGCTGGCGCGAAGCGACGGCAGCGAAGCGGCAACGAGCGCAAGGTAAGGGAACCGCGAATGGACGCCAATGAACGCGAATGAAGGGATAGCAAAGGATGGATGAAAGCAAAGGATGGAAGTAGGTTGAAGCTCCGCTTCGACTTTCCATGGTTCTGTGAACATAATTTCGGTGGGCATGGGATCTCAACCGATTCGTGCCGGAGCAATAGGGTGCAATAGTTCCGAAAAAGTTGGATCACGAATTCCGCGAATCGCACGGATTGCAAAACCTCGGTTCGCGAGATTCGCGATCCAAAGGTTTCCTTGGGGTAGGGCATGGCGACCGGTTGAAAGATTCGCGATCCAGCCTCTATTTTTCGGCACGGTTTTATAAGGAGAAGAAGGCATGAAGTTGGGATGGATCGATATTGCGGTATTGGCGGCCTATTTCGGGTTGACGATGGGAATGGGCTTTTTCTTTGCCCGGAAAAACACCAACACGGAAGAATATTTCCTGGGCGGGCGCTCGTTCCCCGGATGGGCACTCGGCCTGAGCCTGCTGGGCACCTCGATCAGCTCCGTCACCTTCATCGCCTTCCCGGCCGACACCTTCAAGACGACTTGGATCCGTTTCCTGCCCCACATCGTTTTCCCGGTAACGGCGCTGATTGCGGCGTGGTTCATCCTGCCGTTTTTTCGGCGCGGGACGATCTCCTCCGCCTATGAATATCTCGCCAAGCGTTTTGGCGGTTCGGTCTCCTGCTATGCGGCCTCGGTCTTCCTGGTCATCCAACTGGTGCGCGTCAGCACGATTGTCTATCTCGTCTCGCTCCTGATGCAGTCGATCACGGGGCTGGATATGGTCTGGTGCATTCTGCTCACCGGCGGCATCACCGCACTATACACCACCACCGGCGGGTTTGACGCAGTGATCTGGACGGATGTCCTGCAGACCCTCACTCTCATCCTGGGTTCCATCCTGATTCTCACGATTATTGCTCACCGATTGCCCGGAGGGTTCGGGCAGATTATTTCCGACGGCATTGCAAACCACAAATTTTCGTTTGAACAGTGGTCGAAGGAGGGCGGCTTCGAACCCTTGGCCCACGGCTTTTCTTTCTCGCAAAAAACAGTCCTGATGTTGCTGGTCGCCGGCTTTGTGGGTTTCCTGACCGGGCAGTTCGACCAAACCTCGGTCCAGCGCTGGTGCTCGGCGAAGTCCGCCAAGGAGGCGCGCAGCTCCATCTATTTCTTGGCCATCTCCAGCCTGCCGGTCTGGGGTAGCTTCATGCTGGTGGGCACCGCCATGTGGGTTTTTTTTCACCAGTTTCCCGACCCGACCGCCCAGCAGATGCTCGACGGCACCCGCAAGGCCGAAGAGGTCGTTCCCTACTTCGTGATCAACTATCTCCCCCCCGGCATCACCGGCATTGTGATCGCCGCCGCGCTGGCCGCCGCGATGTCGTCGCTCAGCTCTAGCATCAACGCCGTCGGGATGGTCTGGGTGCAGGACATCTACCAAAAGTTCATGGTCAAAGACCGCGACGACAAGCACTACCTGAA
>WFRA01000222.1 GCA_015486775.1 Kiritimatiellales bacterium
ATCTGTCGGGCTGGTACAACAATGCCCAGCGCTTTTCCGCCGATCCCGACCGCGCCTTCCGCTATCTGGAATATGTCGACGGGGTACTGGGTTCCACCCCGACCACGCAGCACCGGCTGCTAATGAATGGGGTCGACCATCTGGAGGCGCAGGAGGATTTGCTTCCAATCCTTGGAAAACTCCAGGATCGCCTGGGGGAGGGGGAAACGATTTTCCAGTCCACCTTGCTCGACTATGCAAAAGCCACGAAGCAGCTGCTCGAAAACGGCCCGAAGGGGCGCGTGGAGGGGGAGCTTCGTTTTGGGCGCGACCGCGAAATCCTGCAGGGTACCCTGAGTTCCCGCCGCTACCTCAAGGAGCTGAACACCCGCTGCCAGACCCTGCTGGAGACGGAGCTGGAACCGCTCTACGCCATGCTGGCCCGGCTGACCGGCGGAAAGGTGGCCTATCCCTCCGACGAGCTGCGCTATCTCTGGAAAGCGGTGATGAAAAACCAGGCGCACGACAGCATTTGCGGATGCAGCATCGACCGGGTTCACCAGGACGACGAAAACCGCTTTTTGCGGGTGCTGGACTGCGCCGGGGATCTGCGCCGAAGGGGCATGCAGGAGATCCTCAACCGCGTCGATCGCAACGGGCTGGAGGATTCCGAATTTTTGCTGGCCGTGGCAAACCCGCTGCCGTTTCCCCGCTCGGAACTGGTCGCGGCGACGATCCGGTTCCCGCAGGCCGACCAGATACAGGGGTTCGACCTGCTCGATTCCAAGGGCCGGAAGGTGGACTACGAGGTGGTTGAGACGATCCATCAACATCGCATGACCGTTTCCCCGTTCAACGTTCCGGGGCTGATCGCGGTGGACGAGGTGGCGATCCGGTTTGCCGCAACGGAGGTTCCGGCGAACGGCTACGCGGTCTATCGGGTGGTTCCCTCGGCGGAGGTGCCGGTATCCAATACCCCGCCTTTCCCGGAGTTCCCGCTGGTTGTCGAAAACGAATGCCTGTCGGTTTCCGTGGCCAAGGATGGCCGGGTTTCGATGGAGGATCGCGTCGGCGGCTGGAAGACGGAGGATCTCTTTTCCTTCGAGGATGCCGCTGATGCGGGCGACTCCTACTGCTTCATTCCCGTGCCGAACTTGGAGCCGCTCGATCTGTCGGCGGCCAGGCCGGTGGTGACCTGGGTGGAAAAGAGCGCATTGCGGCAGTGCGTCCGGATCGAATACACGTTCATGATCCCGGCGGGCTTCGAGCAGGATTCGGGGCAGCGCACGGCGGGGTTGGTCGAAAACCGGGTGCAGGTCGAACTCTCTCTTCCACGGGGTGGAAAAGCCCTGGACATCTCGGGATGGGTGGATAACCAATCGAAAGACCACCGCCTGCGGATTTTGATCCACACCGGAATCGATGCCGATCGGAACACGAGCAGCCAGCCGTTCGATTGCGTGGAGCGCGGCCGCTATCCCGAACAGCCCGATCTCAAGGTGGACTGGACCCATCCAAACAATGGATGGGTTGCCGTCGGCGATGAGGGCGGCCAGGTGGCGGTGCTTACCGACAGCATGTATGACTACGAGCACCTGCCGGATGCCCGGCATTCGCTGGCCTTCACCTGCGTGCGGGCGACCGGGCGTGTTATCGACGATGCCTTCGGGCTGACCGTGGGAAAAATCCCGCCGTCCCCGGAATGGGCCAGCCCGGAAAACCAATCCTTGCGGCGCACCCCGTTCCATCTGGCCATCCGTCCCGGGCACATCTCCCCTGCGGGATTGTTCCGCGAGCAGCAGTGTTGGCTAAGCCCCTTGCTGGTGGCCTTCGACTCCGTCGATCCGCACCGGTTCCTCGAAGGGCGGGCTTGCGTGCAGGACGCGGATCTCAGCGAAATGTTCTATCGGGATATCCCTCCGGCCGAGGTCAACCTGCCGCACCGCGCGGCCGGAGTCGCCGTGGAGGGGGACGTGGTCTTTTCGGCCTGCAAGCGGAAGGAGAACCGGAACGGCTATCTGCTGCGCGTATTCAACCCCGTATCCGAAGGGGTTCCCATCGAATTATCCGGCATGGAATCCGTTCGCGAGGCATCGCTGGCGGAGGTTCCGCTCGGCGAGGTTCGGCCGGTGGACGGATCGGATCGGCGGGAGGTTCCCGCAAAGGGAATTGTCACATTTGAAATGGGTTAGAAGAGAAAATGGTTTCCAAGGGAAAAACAACATGAATGCATGGTATGGGACTTTTTTGGTTTGCGGAGCGGTGTTGACTGCCCCGGTTTTCGGTGGCTCGGAAAAGCAGGACAAGGTTTTTATGAAGGCAAAGACATTCTTCCAGACCGACCGGTCGTATGTTCCAAGGCTTGGAATTTCCACGGACGGGGTGGTGGTTCACCGCCATGGCGTGGGATTCGAGGATATTAGCGCCGCCATCGCTTCGTGGCAGGCGCGGGGCGGGACGGTTGGCCGGATGTTCTTCGTGGATTCGGATGGTGCCAACGCCTATTGGACGGGCAAGTGGGATGGGATCGACCACTCCGACGATGTGGAGCGGAAGTCTGGCGGCGAGAAAGTCATGTGCGCCGGAGTCCGGCCCTACATGGTTCCGACGGAGGGGTGGACAAAATATCTGGAGGGGCAGGCCGAATTGGCTCTCCGTGCCGGGGCGACGGCGATTTTGCCCGAGGAACCCCTTGCCCACGCCTTCAGCGGATATTCGAAAAGCTTCCAGGAGCTGTGGAAGCAGCACTACGGATTCGCCTGGCAGGCGCAGGACTCTTCGGCCGAGGCCCGTTTCCTGACCGGGCAGCTCAAGTCGAAGCTCTATCTGGATCTCGAAGAAAAGCTGATGGAGACCACCCACGCATACAGGGGCGAAGACGGCATCGAAGCCTCCTTCATCATTCCGATCCACTCCATCTATGGAAACATGGCTGCGCAGCTGGTGGCCCCGCTGGGAGATTCGACGCACCTCGACGGGGTGGACGGCTACATCGGCCAAATCTGGACCGGGCCGGTCAACTGGGCGCTAGCGCAATACGATTCCACGGACAAGTCGTTCTTCGGGTCGGCCTTTGCGCTGTACGACTATTTCACCCAGCTCACCGTCGGCACCGACAAAAAGCTGTGGTTGCTGGTCGATCCGGTGGAGGACAACCTGAACCACGAATGGGGCGAGTTTGCCGAATGGTACCACCACTGCGTGGCGGCCATGCTGCTGATGTCCGGGATCGATTCCTATGAAATCATGCCGTGGCCCGACCGGGTTTTCCTGCCCGGGTTCGACACGGGCGGCGGAACTCCCGCTCCCGAAAGTTTCACCATTCCCCTGCTGGCCATCACGCAGGCCTTGCAGGAAATGCCGCTGGGCGGCGAATGGGATCTTATGGACTCGGCGCAGCCTTCCGCCGGAATTTCCGTGGCCATCGCCGACTCGGCCATGTGGCAGCCCTGGGAGGACGGCAAGCTGCAGGGAACCTACGGCATGCTGATGCCGCTTATCCAGCGCGGCGTGCCCGCGGGTGCCTGCGTGCTGGAACGTTCGTCCGACAAGGCCTACATGGATCGCCACCGGGTAATTCTCCTGAGCTACGAAAGTTTCAAGCCGGTGGCCGCCGGGATCAATGAAGATCTGGCGGAGTGGGTGCGCCGGGGCGGCGTGCTGATTCTGCTGGGGGAACCCGGCGACGAGCTGGATCGATCCAAGCGTTTCTGGTGGCGCAGGCAGGGCTTTGCTTCGCCCACGCACCATCTGATTTCCCTGCTGGACAAGCCCGTAGCCGCCAAGACCGAATGGAGTTGCGGCGAAGGCTATGTGATACGCAAAAATATATCGCCCAAAAAATTTGCCCGGCCTGCCGCCGCCGAAAAGGTCTACCTTCCCTTGGTCGATCAGGCGCTGCAACATGCGACCGAACCCGGAAAACTGCAAACCCCCGGCCATTTCATCATGCGCCGCGGCCCCTTTGTCGTGGCCCACGCAATGGATTGCCCCGTCGAGCTGGAAGGGTGGTTTGTCGATATCTTCGATCCCGATCTTCCCGTGGTCGATGGCATCCACCTCGCCCCCGGCGGGAGCGGGCTCTATCGCGATGTTGTCCAAACCTTGGAAAGCGAAGAGATGCCGAAGGTGCTGCATGCGACGCACCGCCTGGTGTCGCAGCAGTCCCAAGGGAATGAGACCCGCTTCACCGTAAAGGGGCCTGCGGAGACCCCCGCCGTTGCCCGGCTCTTTTTTGGAAAGCGCGAAATCCTGGATGTGTCGGCCACGACCGCCGATGGCCGCAAGATCGAGGTGGATGTCAAAAACGAAAAACCCACCGCCCGCCTAAAATTCGCAAACGATCCCGATGGCGTGGATGTGGTCGTGACATACAAACTCTAGGAAAACTTGCCGATGAAAGCTGGAATGAAATACCGGATTTGCCTTGTCGTCTTGGCCGCCGTGGTGTCGGTTTGCGGAACGGTTTCCGCCGATATGGGACGGTCGATCCGCGAGTTTGGCGTGCTGCCGGAAAATAGCGCGAAGGTAAATGCGCAGAATCTCCAAAAGGCCATCGACTGGGCGGCCGTGCGCGGCGCAGCGCTTTTTGTGGAGCCGTCGGCCGAACCCTACCGGGTGGACGGCGGCATTGTTCTCCGGCGCAACGCCTCGCTTATCGGCGTGCAAGGCCCCGTGGGCAGGGGGACGCGCCATCCGGACAAGCCCCAGCCGGTCGGTAGCGTTTTTGCCATCGAAGACGAAACCCATCCCTTCCTGACAGTGGAGACGGCCACGCAAATCCGCGGTATCCAGTTTTGGTATCCCAAGCAGACGCTGGCGGAGCCGTCCAAAATCATCGCCTATCCGCCCACCATCCAGGTCTCCCCGACCCACGGTGCCCAGGGGGTGACGCTCTCGTGCCTGACGTTTTTCGGCGAATACCTGGCCATGGATTTCAAGGCGCGACCCGATGCGATTTGCGAACAGATCCTGATCGAGCATTGCTACGGCTATCCGCTCAGTGGAACCTTTGTCCAGATCGACTACTGCTACGATATTCCGCGCATTCTCCACTGCCATGTCAACCCGGCCAACCGGCGGTTTATCGACGGCCAGTACGACAAGAAGGTGGTGGATGCCGTCATGGCTCGGCGGACGTTCTGCTACTGGTTCGACCACACGGACAATGCCCAGTTGATCGATCTCTTCGCCTTTGGCACATGGGGCGGAATCTGGCTGGGGCCGGCGACCTATGGCCAGCTCACCAATTTCAACCTGGATTGCGTGGCCGTGGGTATCCACAAGCTGGGCAACAGCTCCTTTGGCCGGAACTGGCAGATCGCCCAGGGTTCCATCATTGCCAATGCCGGCGCGCCGTTGGAGGAGATCCACCCGCTGATTGTCGAGGGAAAGGGGCACACGGCGATTTCCAACGTCGAGGCCTTTTCCGGGCCGAACGGCGCGCTCACGACCGTCGGGCAGTCGCAGGATTTTTTGCTGGTTCGGGGAAGCAAGCATCTGACGGTGAGCCTGACCGGCTGCCGCATGCGCAACTATGCGGCGGATGAGCCGATCACGATCGAAAACCCCGAGGCGCTGGTGCAGGCGGCGGTTTGCGTGGACAAGGCGGAGGAAGCCTACAACCGGCTTCGTTGATGGTTACTACAACAAAGGGAAGAAGATGACGTATTTTGGAATATTGGACTATATTTTCATGGGGATCTATGTGCTGGTGCTGGTCGGCATGGGGTTTGTCCTCAAGCGGGTGGCCTCGAAGAGCCTCGACAACTATATCGTCGGGGGGCGGCACATTCCCTGGTGGGCGCTGGGCGTTTCCGGCATGGCCAACTTTCTCGACCTGACCGGCACGGCGGTGATCGTCTCCTTCCTTTTTCTCCTGGGGCCGCAGGGGCTCTTCATCGAGTTTCGCGGCGGCGCGGTGCTGGTGCTGGTTTTCATGATGCTCTGGGCAGGAAAGTGGCACCGGCGCTCGGGGTGCCTGACCGCGGCGGAGTGGAACATCTTTCGGTTTGGCGACGAGTGGGGCGGGCGCTTCGCCCAGCAGATGGCGGTGTTCGCAACGGTGATCTCGACCATTGGAATGCTGGCCTACCTGATTGTCGGGGCGGGTTCATTCCTCTCCATGTTCTTGCCGTTCACGCCGATCCAGAGCGCCATGGGGCTGCTGATCCTGGCCTCGCTCTACACCATGCTCTCCGGTTTCTACGGGGTCGTGGTCACCGACATGTTCCAGATGCTCATCATTGTCGTGGCGGTCATCTATGTTTCCGTCAAGGCCTTCATGGTGGTGGGTGATGCCAGCGAGGTGTCGGCCATCGCCCTGAAAGTGACGGGCAACCCCGACTGGATCAGCGGGATGCCCAAGTGG
>WFRA01000223.1 GCA_015486775.1 Kiritimatiellales bacterium
CCTTCGCGCAGAAGGTTGATGCCGATGAGGGCGTCAAATTTTCCGCTGCGCAGCTCGCGCAGGATGTCGACGCGTTCGAGGGCGTCGATGTCGGAGTGGAGGTATTGCACTTTGAGCCCAGTCTTTTCGAGGTATTCCGCTAGGTCTTCTGCCGTCCGCTTGGTCAGCGTGGTGACGAGGGTGCGCTCTCCGCGCTCGGCGCGGGCGCGGATCTCTTCCATCAGGTCGTCGATCTGGTTTTTGAGCGGGCGGATCTCGACGGGCGGATCGACGATGCCGGTGGGGCGGATGATTTGCTCGATGGGGGTTCCGGCGTGTTCCTGTTCGTAGGGGCCGGGCGTGGCGGAGAGGAAGACGATCTCGTTGGTCACCTCCATGAACTCGCCAAAGTTCATCGGCCGGTTGTCGAGCGCGGAGGGGAGGCGGAAGCCATGCTCGACGAGCGTGCCTTTGCGCGCCTGGTCGCCGTTGTACATCCCGCGCACCTGCGGGAGGGTGACGTGCGATTCGTCGATGACCATCAGGAAGTCGTCGGGGAAATAGTCCATTAGGCATTCGGGGCGATCACCGGCACTGCGTCCGGCGAGGTGGCGGGAATAGTTTTCGATGCCGCCGCAGAAGCCGATCTCCTTCATCATTTCGAGGTCGTATTCGGTGCGCATCTTGATGCGCTGCGCTTCGATCAGCCGGTTTTCGCGTTCGAAGCGCGCCACCTGCTCTTCCATCTCCTGACGGATGGCCACGCGCGCGGCATCAATCTTGGTCTGCGGCATGACAAAGTGCTTGGCGGGGGAGACGAGGATGCGGTCGAGGGTTTCGAGGGTGTCGCCGGTGAGCGGGTCGATGCGTTTGATGGCCTCGATTTCGTCGCCCCAGAATTCGAGGCGGATGGCGTAGTCCTTGGCGTAGGAGGGAAAGATGTCGAGGGTGTCGCCGCGCACGCGGAACTTGCCGGGGCCGGGTTCGTAGTCGTTGCGCTCGTATTGAATCTCGACGAGCTTTTTCAGCAGTTGGTCGCGGTCGGCGGTTTCGCCGACCGCTGCGCTGACGACCATTTTTTTGTAGTCCTCCGGCGAGCCGAGGCCGTAGATGCAGGAGACGGAGGCGACGATGATCACATCGCGGCGATTGAGCAGGGCATCGGTGGCGGCGAGGCGCAGGCGCTCGATCTCGTCGTTGATGGCGGAATCCTTTTCGATGAAGGTGTCGGTTTGGGGAATATAGGCCTCGGGCTGGTAGTAGTCGTAGTAGGAGACAAAATATTCAACGGCGTTGTTGGGAAAAAAGGCCTTGAGCTCGGCATAGAGCTGGGCGGCGAGCGTCTTGTTGTGCGAAAGCACGAGGGTGGGGCGGCCGTGCTGTGCAATCACGTTGGCGACGGTGAAGGTCTTGCCCGAGCCGGTCACCCCTTCCAAGGTTTGGAACTTCCGGCCCTCGGAGAGCCCGGCGCAGAGCGCGTCGATCGCCTCGGGCTGGTCGCCGGTGGGCTCGAAGTCGGCAACAAGCTGGAAGGGTTTGTCCATGTGAAAAAAAAGTGGCGGAGGAAGAGGGATTTGAACCCCCGGTACCTTGCGGTACACACGATTTCGAATCGCGCGCCTTCAACCACTCAGCCATTCCTCCGGAAGAGCGCAAAAGGTAGTCGCTTCACCGGCGCGGGGCAAGCCCTTATTCCAGCTTGGTGCGGATTTTTGTGGCGGAATGCGGATAAATAGGGCAATGGATGGGGCTGCATTCGTTTTTGTGCGCGGGAAACGGTTTTCCGGGGGAGTGTCTTGAGATGGATTTTACAAAACTAGGAATCGGAAAGCGGTTTGTCCAGGCATTGGAAAAGGAGGGGATCGCCGAGCCGATGCCGGTTCAGGAAGTGGCGATCCCCGCTTTGACCGAGGGGAAGGATGCCTACGTTTCCGCCGCGACCGGCACGGGCAAGACTCTGGCCTACCTGCTTCCAATCCTTGGAAAGATCGACCCGGCGATCCCCGCCGCCCAGGCGATCGTGCTGGCGCCGACCCACGAGTTGGCCTCGCAAATCCACCAGCAGGTTTTGCGGCTGGCGCAGAATTCGGGGCTACCGATCCGGTCGCTGTTGCTCATCGGCGGTGCGAATACCCGGCGGCAGCTGGAAAAGCTAAAGAAAAAGCCGCAGCTGGCCGTAGGCTCCGCCGGGCGCATCCTGGAGCTTGTCCGGACAAAAAAGCTGAAGGTTCCAAAGGTTGGAACCGTGGTGGTGGACGAGGCCGATCGCATGCTCTCCAGCGAATCGCTCGCAACGGTGCAGGAGCTGCTGGAGCTTCTTCCCGCCCGGCCGCAACTGGTGTTTGTTTCCGCCACCGAGCAGGAGGCCGCGTCGGCCTCGGCGCAGGGGCTTGCACCGGATCTGGTGCGGCTCTCGGCCGGATCTAATCAGGTCAATGCAGATATCCGGCATGTTTTTTTCAAAACCGAAGAGCGCGGCAAGGCCGATCTCCTGCGGCGGTTGGTGCGAGCCATCGAACCGGAGCGCGCCCTGGTCTTCGTCCACCGCAACAAGGATGCTGAGCTGGTAAAATCCAAAATGGAGCACTATGGAATTCCCGTGGCCGATCTCCACGGCGCGCGCGGAAAGCTGGAGCGAAAAAAGGCGATGGACGATATCCGTTCGGGGAAGGTTTGTGTTCTGGTGGTTTCGGATATCGCCGCGCGCGGCCTTGATATCAAAGGCGTGACCCACATCTTCAACTACGATGTCCCCGCCGCCAGCAAGGACTATCTCCACCGCGCGGGTCGCACCGGACGGGCGGGGGAGGAGGGCTTCGCCATCTCGCTGGTAGCCGGGCAGGAGGCGCGGCTGGTTCGCCGCTTCGAGTCCGAACTCGGTATTGAAATGACCGAGGCTTTTATCCGCGAAGGGGAAATCTTCGCCGCCGAGCCGGAATAGGACGAGTCGTGCCGCCGCCGTGCGGGAGCTATTCCGCCGTGCGGACGAGGCGGGCAACGAACATGGCGTCGCCGGGGCCGTCCCATGGCCAGATCTGCATCTGTCCGGTGGTGAGCTCGCCGGTGAGCGGGTGGGCGAAGGAGTCGAGCTCGAAGCCGGGGTTTTGGTCGAGGAAGCGCATGACGACCTCTTCGGTTTCGGGGCGGGCGAAGGTGCAGACGGCATAGACGAGCACGCCACCGGGCTTGACGCA
Organism: Kiritimatiellales bacterium; assembly: GCA_015486775.1. Lineage (GTDB taxonomy): Bacteria > Verrucomicrobiota > Kiritimatiellia > Kiritimatiellales > Pontiellaceae > Pontiella. Next base: position 3,174 of record WFRA01000223.1, read on the forward strand.
CCACGCCGCGTTGCCGAGGATCTTGAGCTGGCGGGTGGCGTACTGGACGATATCGCGCTTGGAGCTGCGCCAGCGGGCATCGGGGTTGCGTGCCCAGGTGCCCCAGCCGGAGCAGGGGGCGTCGACAAGCACGCCGTCGAAGGTTTTCTTGAAGGGTTCGTCGCGCACGGCGTTGTGCGGCTGGGTGCGGATATTGCGGATGCCGTACTTGTGCGTGCGTTTTTTGAGTTCCTTGAGCGCCGGTATGCGGGTGTCGGTGGCAAGCACCTTTCCCTCCTGTTGCATCAGATCCATCAGGTGGATCGATTTTCCGCCGGCACCGGCGCAGCAGTCCCACCAGTCCCCGCCTTTTTGCGGGTTGCAGACGAGTCCAACACATTGCGAGGCGATATCCTGCACCACGAATTGCGCGGCCTGGGCGGAGAGGGCGTTTGCCAGGGAGGTTCCCCCCGGCACGGAGAGGGCTGACCCGACCGCTCCGTGCGCGGCGCAGGGCACGTCGTGTTCGGCGAGAGCCTTTTGCAGCGGAGCGGAATCGGCGCGCGCCCGCAACCATGTGGGCGGGCGCTTTTGGAACTGTTCGATGGTTGGGATAACCATTTCCAGGGCAATCATGCTTTCCAGGTTTTCGGGAAGGAGATCCTGGAGATCCAGCGGCTGGAACCCCTCGCGCTCCTTGAACCAACCATCGAGCACAACCGCCTTTTCGGCCAGCGTGCATGCCGCAAGCGGCGCGACGGGGAAGGGCAGCTTGCACTTTTTTTCCAGATATTGGAAACTTTCGGGGAGCTCGGCGGAGTCGAGCGCGGCACCCAGCAGGCAGGCCTCCCGGATGGGGAGGTGAAGCTTGTTAACCGTCCATCCGTACCAACGGAAATAGGAAAAGACTGCTTGGGAAAGGAAGCGGCGGTCGCGCGAGCCGAGCTCCTTGTGCGTGCGCAGGTGCCGGTGCAGGAGGTTGTCCGCCGGGCGTTTTTCCTCGATCACCAGGCGGGTCATCTCGGGAAGGATTTCGTCGAGCATCCCCACGTGGCGGCGCATGACTTTTTCGGTGAGAGGTCGGGTCGGGGTGTTGTTGTTATCCATCATAAAATCGCATTTTAACATTGTGCCCGCCTTCGTGGGCGGGTATTGATGCGCGTTCTTACTTCAAGGGGATGAATATGTCAAAAGAACTCGGATATGTATTGGTAACACCCTACACGCTGCACAAGTCGCGCACGGGCGGGGTGCTGGGTCGGCTCTTGAGCTCGACCGGTCTCGATTTGGTGGCGGCGCGCATGTTCGGGCCGAGTACTGGGCTAGTGAAACGCTATGCTGAACTCATTCGAAACGATGAAGACATCTGGCCGGAGATCCGGGGGCTGCTTTCGGACTATATCGAGCGCGAGCTCGCCCCGGACGCCGACGGCCAGTGCCATCGGGTCCTGATGCTCCTCTTCGAGGGCGAAAATGCCGTGCGCAAGTTGCGCGATGCCATCGGTGGTTTTGCGGATTCCATCGAGAGCGCCGACTCCATTCGCGGAACCTACGGCGACTACATCAAGGCGCATGACGGCACCGTGACCTATTTCGAACCCGCCGTGCTGGTTGGCCCCTCTGTCGAGGCGGTTAAGGAGGTGCTGGGACTGTGGGCAGAGTTCACCGATACCGACGGTGGCATTCTTGACCACGCCATGTATTTGGCCGACGACGTACAGAAGACGCTGGCGATCATCAAGCCCGACAACTTTACCTTCCCGAACTCGCGTCCAGGCAACATCATGGACCTGTTTTCGCGCTCCGGCCTTCGGTTGATCGGCGCCAAGCTGCACCGCATGAGCCTGGCCGAGGCGCAGGAATTCTACGGCCCCGTCCAGCCCGTGCTGCGCGACAAGCTCGGCGGCATCGCCGTCAAGCGCGGCTGCAAGGCACTCGCCGAAGAGTTTGGGTTCGAGATGCCCGAAGAGGTGGAGAAAGCCCTTGCCGACACCCTCGGCCCCGCCTTCGGCGACAACCAGTTCTACAGCATCATGAACTTCATGACCGGCCAGTGGGCGCCCGACGTGTGCGGCGACGACACCCTGGCCGAAGGGAAGGTCCGCTGCCTGGTGCTCGTCTACGCCGGCGAAAACGCCGTCGAAAAGATCCGCGCCATCCTCGGCCCCACCGATCCCAGCAAGGCGCTGCCCGGCTCCGTCCGCAAGGAGTATGGCACCGACATCATGGTCAACGCCGCCCACGCCTCCGACTCGCCGGAAAACGCCCAGCGCGAAATCGGCATCGTCAAGGTGGAGCAAGACACCATCAAGCGGTGGTACGACCGCTATTTTGGATGAGAAACAACGCATTAAACATCACGGAGAAAGCACATGTGGAAAGAGATCGAAGCGGCGCCTGCCGATGCCATTCTGGGGCTCACCGAGGCCTTCAAAAAAGATTCCAATCCCCGGAAAGTCAACCTCGGGGTGGGGGTGTATAAGGACGACCAGGGCATCACGCCGATCCTCGGGTGCATCAAGGCCGCCGAGTGCGCCCTGCTCGAAAGCGAGAGTTCCAAGGGCTATCTTCCAATCTCCGGAAGCCCCGCCTATGCCGCCAATGTCCAGAAGTTGCTCTTTGGCGCGGATAGCGAGGTGGTCGCCTCCAAGCGCGCCATAACCGTCCACACGCCGGGCGGAACCGGTGCGCTACGCGTGGGGGGCGATTTGCTCAAAAAGTTTGCTCCGGATGCCAAGCTGTGGGTCAGCGCCCCCACCTGGGCCCCACAAGGGAGTCTTTTCGGCGGCGGGATTCGAGATCGGCGACTATCCCTACTACGACTCCGGAACCAAATCGGTCGATTTTTCCGCTATGCTTTCTACGCTTGAAGAGATTCCTGCGGGCGATGTGGTGCTGATGCACGTCTGCTGCCACAACCCCACCGGCGTCGATCTCTCCGTCGGGCAGTGGGAACAGGTGGTGGCTGTGGCCGCTTCCAAGGGTTGGACGCCCTTCCTCGACTTTGCCTACCAGGGCTTTGGCGCCGGCATCGAGGAGGATCGCCGCGCGGTCGAGCTCTTCGCCGCGGCAGGAGTCGACTTCTTTGTCGCCAGCTCCTTCTCCAAAAACTTCGGGCTCTACAACGAGCGCACCGGCGCGTTGACCATTGTCAGCCCCTCTGCCGAAGAGGCGGTGGTGGCCATGAGCCACCTCAAGAAAACCATCCGCGTCAACTATTCCAACCCGCCCGCGCATGGCGGCCTCTCCGCCAGCGCCGTGCTCGACGACCCCGCCCTCTACGAACAGTGGATCGGCGAGGTGGCCGAAATGCGCGAGCGCATCAAAGCCATGCGCTCCGCGCTGGTTGACGGCCTCGCCGCCCGCGGCGTGGAGCAGGATTTTTCCTACATCGAGCGGCAGCGCGGCATGTTTTCCTTCAGCGGGCTCTCCGACGAAGCCGTTGCATGGCTTCGCGAAAACAAGAGCATCTACATCGTCAAGGGTGGCCGCATCAACGTGGCCGGCCTCACCTCCGCCAACATCGGCTATGTCTGCGACGCCATCGCCGAGGCGCTGAAAGGGTAGGCCGAAGCTCCGCTCCGGTGCCGTGCTCGACCCGCCGGGGGCTTCGGCGGCGCGTGAATGATTGTTCCTTGTCAACTTTGCCGGAGAATGAATATGGTAAAACGGGTTGGATATAATTGGGTCTATGCACTGCTGTCGGTTGTCATGATGGGGGGCAGAGTCTTTGCGATGGAGGGGAATCCGGCGGCCAACGGCAAGGCGGTGGTTGCGGCGGGCGATGTGCGGATCACGGTGCTGACCCCGGGGCTGCTGCGCCTGGAGTGGGCGGAAAACGGCGTATTCGAGGATCGCGCCAGCCTTACGTTCGTCAACCGCGAAACCCCCGTTCCGGACTACACGGTCTCCAGGAAGGATGGAACGCTCGAAATCAAAACGGATCGACTTTTGCTGAAGTACAAGATCGGCAGCGGCCGGTTTACGAAGGAAAATCTTTCGATTGACCTCGATGTCGGGGGGATGCGCACGAGCTGGCGTTTCGGTGATGTGGACAGCGGAAACCTCCTGGGCACCACCCGGACGCTGGACAAGTGCAACGGCTCGTGGCACGCCACCCACAAGGAAAACATCAAGCTGGGCCAGGGCATTGTTTCGCGCAGCGGCTGGTGCTTGGTCGACGACAGCAAAAAGCCGCTCTTCGACCAGTCCGACTGGCCATGGGTGGTGGCCCGCCCCGAAGGCGAGCGGCAGGATCTCTATTTCTTCGGCTACGGCCACGACTACAAGACGGCTCTGGCGGACTTTGTCGCCGTGGCGGGGAAGATCGCCCTTCCGCCCCGGTTTGTCTTTGGCAACTGGTGGTCCAAATATTGGAACTACAACGACGAGCAGTTTCGCGATATCGTCCGGCAGTTCGGTCGCTACGATCTCGGGCTCGATGTGCTGGTGGTGGATATGGACTGGCACATCACCTCCATGCCGGAATGGTTTTCCAAGGATGGGAAAAGGCAGAAGGATCCCGCCGGGCAGCGTGCCGGCTGGACGGGGTTCACCTGGAACCGGAACTATTTTCCGGATCCCGCAAAATTCCTGAAGTGGACGAACGAGAACGGAATCAAGACCTGCCTCAACCTCCACCCGGCCAGCGGCATCCAGCCCCACGAGGAGCAGTATGCCGACTTTGCCAAGGCCATGGGCGTGGATCCCGCAACGAAAAAATATGTGCCGTTCGATATTACCGACAAGCGCTTCGCCAAGGCCTACATGGATATTCTCCTCCACCCCATGGAAAGGATGGGGGTCGATTTCTGGTGGCTCGATTGGCAGCAGTGGGGCGGAACAAAGATCGAGGGGGTCAATCCCACCTTCTACCTCAACTATGTCCACTTCAGCGATATGGAGCGCGAGGGCGGCAAGCGGCCGCTGATTTTCCACCGCTGGGGAGGGCTGGGCAACCACCGCTACCAGATCGGGTTTTCGGGCGACACGCTCATCACCTGGAAGTCGCTGGCCTACCAACCCTGGTTCACCGCCACCGCCGCCAACGTGGGCTTCGGTTTCTGGAGCCACGACATCGGCGGGCACTATTTCCGCTACGGCTTCGGCGACCCCGGCAACGCGGAGCTCTACACCCGCTGGATCCAGTGGGGCGTGCTCAGCCCCGTCTTCCGGACGCACGCCACCGCCTCGTTCGAGATCGAGCGCCGCCCCTGGGCCTATCCGATGGAATATTTCCAGGCCATGCGCAAGGCCTACGACCTGCGTAGTAGCCTGATCCCCTACATCTACACCTCCGCCCGCGAGGCCTACGACACCGGCATCTCGCTCTGCCGCCCGCTCTACTACGACTGGCCCGAACTGGAGGAGGCCTATTCCTCCTCCAACCAGTACATGTTCGGCGACAGCCTGCTGGTCAACCCCGTCGTCGCCCCGATGGCGGACGGGCAAAAGGTTGCGATGCAGGAAACCTGGCTGCCGCCGGGCGAGTGGATCGAATACGAAACCGGAACCCTCCTTTCCGGTCCCGCCCGGATCGAGCGCCCCTTCGCCCTCGACCAGATTCCCCTCTATGTCCGGGCCGGCGCGATTGTCCCGACGGGGCCGCGGATGAAGCGGGTCGGCGAAAAGCCGGTCGATCCCTTGATCCTGAACATCTATCCCGGAAGCGAAGGCAAGGTTTCCGTCTACGAAGATGCCGGCAACGACCAAAAGTTCAAGGGCGGCGAGTTTGCCTTTACCGATGTTGAGTTTAGTCGAGGGGACGGGAAGACCGTGGTCGCCGTGCATCCCGTCCGGGGTTCGTATGCGGGAATGCCCGCCTCCCGCGGCTACGAGCTGCGCCTAGTGAACACCTTCCCGCCCGATTCCGTTGCGATTAACGGACAGGAGGTTCCCTACAGCGACGAGCCGGTTTCCAATAGTTGGAACTACGACGGCAACGAACTCACCACTGTGATCCACATTTCCAGCCGCGTGGTGGACAAGGGGATCGAAGTCGTCGTGGCGGACAACTCTGCCGACACCGCGCCGCTTTCGGGCATGAAGGGCAAGATCAGGCAGCTGCGCAATCTGGTCGACCATGCCAAGCGCCCGAAAGAGCCGAGGTACAAGTTCGAGCCCGCCGCCAGCGCCGCGCTCACCGGCCGAAAAATGACCTACCATCCCGAACAGGCCGTGGAG
>WFRA01000224.1 GCA_015486775.1 Kiritimatiellales bacterium
ACGATATCGGTCGAATGCCGGGTAGCCACGCGCGGTGCAGGAATGGGGATCGTAATCCCGCCCACGGCCTCCCCCTGCATCATGCGGTGCAGCACCGCGGCGGCGTCGAACCCGGTTTTTTCGGCATTGAGCACGATGCTCGATAGCGGTGGCGAGGCAAAATCGCAAACCAGTTCGTCGTTGTCCACGCCTAGCAGAGCCACCTCTTCCGGAACCTTGACGCCGACGCGCTTGCAGGCCTCGGAAAGCTGGCGGCAGCGGTCGTCGGTGCAGGCAAACACCGCGCACGGTTTCGGTAGCGTCTGGATCCACTTCCCCATGAATTCGGGTTCATCGGCCCAGGAGGAGGTACTGTTTCCCGTGTGGGATGGATAGACCTCGACGTCGAATCCCTTTCCGGCGAGGTGCTCGGCGAAGAACCGGCCCCGATCCGCGGACCACCACATGTTTTTGAATCCGCAGAAGCCAAAATGGCGGAATCCCTTCTCCAGCAAATATTCGGCCGCCATGGTTCCAATCTGCCGATCGTCCCCCAGAATATTCGGTATCCCCGGTGCCGGCCCGCGGCGGTGCGAACTGTAGATGGCCGGAATGCCCAGCCCGAGTAGCGGCTTGTCCAGCCGCCCCTGCTCGCGCATGATGATGCCGTCGGGGCACCACTCCTTGATGTGCCTGATCCGCTCCTCGTGAGTCAGCTGTTCATAGAACGGCGCTTCGCGATAAAAAATCCACGGGCCATGGGTTCGGGAATACTGGGCAATTCCGCGTAGCAGACTTCGCCCGATCTCGCGGGCCTCTTCGATTAATAGGGCAACTCGGTAGGTTTTCATGGGTACAGTAGAGCACATCCCCCAACCTTTCGCAATAAGAGAACAAAGAAACGCAAGATTGGGTTTCGCAGGCGGTAGCTCTTTCATAGATTGTTTGGCAACTAACGCGGCTTCGGAGCAGCCGAAATTAAGGGCGAAGATTTTAGAATGAAAAATGAGCCGTCTGCGACAGCCTCTGTTGGAAAAAGGCCAACGCCGTTTGAGTTCCGCCATTCTTCATTCTGAATTCTTAAATCTTCATTACATGATGGTTGGAAATCGAGCGATTCGCCAAGGAACGCATTTTGGATAGAAGAGAAAATGGAAGGAACTAGAAGCACTCCAACAGGGGGATTCCCAGTGAGCAAAAAAGTAGTGGTGGCAGGTCATATCTGCCTAGATGTCATACCGGATCTAAATGAAATGCAGTTAGAGCGCCCCGGCGATTTCTATCTGCCGGGATCGCTTAAAATCGCCAAGCCCGCCAAGATCAGTACAGGCGGGCCGGTGAGCAATACCGGGCTGAACCTGACCAAGCTCGGGATCGAAACGGGTCTGATGGGCAAGGTGGGTGCGGACGCCTTCGGCGACATGGCGCAGCTGCTTCTGAAAAAGGAGTGGGGCATCGAAAACACGTTGGTGGTCGATGCTTCGGCAACCACCAGCTACACCGTGGTCATCAACCCGAAAAACTTCGACCGCATGTTTATCCACGACCCCGGCGCAAACAACACCTTCAAGGCCGACGACATCGACTATGGCCAGGTGGCGCAGTGCGACCTCTTCCACTTTGGCTATCCCCCGCTCATGGCCGCCATGATCGCGAACGATGGCAAGGAGCTGATCGAAATGTTCCGCCGAGTCCATGAACTCGGTGTCACCACCTCGCTGGACATGTGCCTGCCCGATCCGCAGAAGGATACGATCGACTGGCCGGCAATCTTCAAGGGTCTCTGCCCCCACCTCGACTTCTACCTCGGCAGCGCCGAGGAGACGCTCTTCATGCTCCACCGCGACGAATACATGGCGCTACGCGATGCCTCCGATATGGATCTGCTCGACGAATTCTCCGGCGACATGATGAACCGCCTCTCCGGCGAGCTACTCGGCATGGGTGTCCGCGTTGCCGTCATCAAGAGCGGCCCGCGCGGCTACTATGTCCGCACCTCCGGCCGGGACGTGCTCGAAACCATGGGCAAGGCCAAGCCGGAAAATATGGACGACTTCCAATGCCGGGAATTTTGGCACCCGGCCTTCCACTGCCCGGTGCCGCCCAACGCCACCGGCTCCGGCGATGCCTCCATCGCCGGGTTCCTCAGCGCCTACCTGCGCGGCCTGCCGCTGCTCGACTGCGTGGTCGTCGCCACCGCCACCGGTAGTGCCAGCGTGGAGAAGCCCGATGCGCTCACCGGAGTCCCCGGCTGGGACGAAGTGCAAGAGC
>WFRA01000225.1 GCA_015486775.1 Kiritimatiellales bacterium
ATCCCCATTCCTGCACCGCGCGTGGCTACCCGGCATTCGACCGATATCGTGGCCATCGACGATCCGGTGGTGGCGGGAGCGATGAGCTATATCCGTGAGCACTACCGCAAGGGCATCGGGGTAGTCGAGATTGCCCGCGCGGCGGGGGTCTCGCGCCGCGTGCTGGAGCTCCACTTCCGGAAATCGCTGGATCGGTCGGTGTACGAAGAGGTGTTGCGGCTACGCATGAACCACGCCTGCACGCTACTCATCGAGACCAACCTTTCGATCGCCCAGATTGCCGAAGCGCTCAACTACGAAGAGATCAAATATTTTTCGAGGGGCTTCAGCAAGGTTATCGGAACGAGTCCATCGGCCTACCGCAAAAAGAACAGCATCCGATCCTGACCCCTTAGAACTGGACAGTTTTTAAAGAGAGTTTTCCGGGGTAGAAAAAGAGGGTCGAGGTGTCCGAACGTCTAAGGGATATGGGGGTGGTCGTCGGTGTAGATCATGATCACGCCCCGGCGGGCGAGGGCACGGACGGTGGGGTCGTCCTTGAATTTTTCGTCGATGGTGAGGGTACGCAGGTTGCGGTTCCAGACGAGCTGGCGTGGGATGGCGAGGCCGTCGATGCCGCTGATGTCGAGGGAGGCGAGGTGGGGGTATTTGATAATATTGGCCAGGTTGCGGATGTGGGTGCGACCTAGGTCGAGGGTGCGCAGCTCGGCCAGCTGTGGGAGCCCGGGAAGATGGTTGAGCGTGGTGCCGGAGAGGCGGAGCTCGACCATATTTCCTTCGGTGATGAGCTTGAGGTCGGGCGATCCGGTTCCGCTGAGATCCAGCGTCCGGATGTCGAGGCCGCATAGCGGCGAGATGTCGTCGAGGTTGGGGTTTCCGCTGGCATCCACCAGCCAGCCTCCGCCGCTGGCCGCCTGATAGGCGAAGTGGAGGTTTTCCACCTTGGGGTTGAGGATCTGGAGCGCCTGGGCGATGGCGACAAAGCGGGTCTGGGGATTGAAGGGCTGGCGGTTGAGGTGGTAGAAGAGGCGCGGGATGCCGCCGGCCATGTTGTGGCTCTCGAAGTCGCGCACGAGCTCCGGAATTCCAGTGTCTGGAACTGGGGGCTGATCTTTGTATTTTTCGGCCAGCGCGAGGGTGGCGGAATCCTTCTGCACGGGGTGCCCATGGTTTCCGGAAAGAATTTTCCAAGCACCGGAAAAAACTTGCTGGCAGAGTAGCATCTTACCTTTCCACATCCAGCCGGTCTTGAGCGAGGGGTCGAAGGCCAGCCCGGTGTCGAGTGCCTGCTCGGCGGCGTTGAACGCATACTCCTTCTCCTCGCGCACCACCAGGTCGAGATAGGTGGGTGCCACCTTTTTGGCCACGGCAGCGATATAGTCGTTTTTGACCTGCAAGTCCGCAAGGGCTCCGACGGCCACCGCCTCGCTCTTCCTGATCTTGGCGAAGCTGTGGAAGAGCACGGCGGCAATGACGGCCGCCGATCCGGCGATCAGCCCCACCGCCATCTTGTGGCGCTTGACCAGCAGGACGACGTGCCGGAAGAAGGTGGGGTTTTCGGCGCTGGTGGCGAAGCCGTCCTGGTATTTCTGCAGGTCGGCGATGAGGGCGGAGACGGAAGGATATCGGTCGGCCGGGTCGCTTTGCAGCGCCTTCATGGCGATCGCCGCGAGCGCGGCGGGGATGCGGAGTTCGGGGGCGCGTTTTCCAGGGTCTGGAATTTCGCCGCGCACGGTTTTCTGCAACGCCTCCTTCACGGTGCCGCCCTCGATGGGGCAGTGGCGGGTGAGGAGCTCGTAGAGGATGGCGCCGAGGGCGTAGACATCGGTCTGGAAGTCGATGTCGGCGGGCGCGCCCTGCGCCTGCTCCGGCGCCATGTAGCCGGGGGTGCCGCCCACCACGCTGCGCTTTTCGCGGCTTCCAGAGACATGCTTGAGATAGTGGGTGAGCGTCTGGCCGTTCTCCAGCGAGACCTCGTCGACGCTATGCCACGAGACGGGTTCGCTGTTGCTTTCGCCAAGGTGGGTGACCAGTGTCGAAAGCCCCCAGTCGAGCACATGCACGTCGCCATAGTCGCCCACGATAATGTTCGAAGGCTTGAGGTCGAGGTGGATGACCCCCTTGGAGTGGGCGTAGTTGATGGCGTTGCTCACCTCCAGGAAAATGTTGAGCAGCCGCGTGCGGGTGTATTTGGAGGCGTAGGCGGCGTCGCCGGCGCGCAGCTTCTTGAGGATCTCGCCGAGGGTTTCGCCCCGGAGCGCCTTCATGGTGAAATAGGGGTTGCCGTTTTCGTCGAGCGCAATGTCGTAGATCGGGATAATGTTTGGATGCTGGAGGTTGGCGGTCAGCCGGGCTTCGTAGAGGAAGGCATCGATGTCCTGCTCCGAGGCGATCTTGGAATCCTGGATCAGCGCCATGGCCACCTTGCGGGCGGTGCGGTGGTCGTCCACCTCCCAGATCGCCTTCATCCCGCCCTCGTTCAGCTTGCGGACAGGGGTATATCGCTGCTCCGGGTTGCCCTCCATCAGCCCCTCGGGGCCGTCCGGCGCGCGCTCCTTGAGATCCTCCTCGAATAGGATCTTCTCCGTGTCGGAAAAGACAATGTCGTCGGCAAACAGGTCTGCGTTGCCGATCTCGCGGCTAGGCGCTCTTGGTTTGTCGTCCGGTTGATCCATGTTTTTTCCAACGGTTGGAAGATGCGGGAGAGTAGCACCGGAACCCATACAGGGCAACCCGCGAAAAGCAGTACATCGTCAGTCCGCCGCGCAACATGGCAACTAGCCTGCCCGCCGACATGATCAACGGTTTCTACCGCGTGACAGGCGGGAACTAGCAGAAGGTGGAATAAGCGTCTCGCTTGTTCTGAGGCAAGCGGGACGCTCACCCTACATTCGTAGCGTCCGTTCGATGGTTTTCCAGTTCCTGACCAGATCTCCAGATTGTGCTACGGTACGACGATGTGGAGTCGTCTGCACAAGACAGCTGATGCGATCCATATTTCCGGATGCGATAAAATATGGAACAAATACCGGTACGAAACAGGCGGGCGGAATGATGGAGGAAGCGAGTTGACAAATTAAAAACAGTTAAAGCAATATGAAAGGGTTTCAAGGAGGTCTGTTTCGGCGATACTTGTCGGGTGTGCGCCCGCATCGCCAGAAGCCGGTTCTCTGATAAAATAAAGGGATGTAAAAATGAAAGGAACTTCGACCATCAACCAGATTGTCCTCCGGCTATTGCTCTTGGCTACGCTTCTTGGAACCGCTAACGGATCCCTTGGAGCCACCCGCACCTGGACGGGCGGCAGCGGATCGAGCAGCGATTGGAACTGAGTTCAACTGGGAGGGACACAATCTTCCCCAAGCCGGAGACGATCTGGTTTTCCCCGCCGGAGCCGCCCGTCTGGTTAATACCAATACCTACGCGGGACGGGTGTTCCGTTCCATCACCTTTACCGGCTCTGGGTATGTTCTGGGTGGCCAAAACATTGCGCTGACCGCTGGAATTACGGCCAATGCCTCGGGGGCTTCCAATACAATCGATCTGAATATTGCATTGGCGGCCTCTCAAACCTTCGAGTGTAACACTAGTAGCGGGATCCTTTTCGTGAATGGGAACATTGATTTGGGTAGTGATCGATTGACAACTTTTGGTGCAGGGGTGGTGCATCTCGGTGGTTTAATCAGCGGCTCGGGCGGTGTGACCAAAAAGGGCTCGGGTTCGCTCTGGATGGATGGAGGTGTGGACAATAGCTATTCCGGGCAGACCCGTGTGATGGAGGGAACATTGGAACTGGCGAAAGCGAGCCATGATGCCATTCCGAACGGGAGCTTGGTGATAGGAGACAATTTAGGTGCTGCACAGTCCGCAGTCGTTCATGAACGGCAGGATTGGCAGATCGGTACGATTCCCATCACGATCAATGCCGACGGGAAGTTGGATGTCGGCGATTATGAAGATACCGTGGGCACCATCACCTTCAATGGAGGGACAGCCCGTAGTTCGGCGACCGGTTTGTTGAAGCTGGGCGGAACGGTTACGGTTAATGCGGGGACGGGAATTGCGCTACTGGCAGGGAATGTAGATTTAAATTCGGCCACCCGGCTTTTCGATGTGGGCGATGCAAATGCGGGATACGATTTGAGCATCCATGCAATTCTTAGCCATGGCGGTTTGAAAAAAATCGGGATCGGCGCGTTGGTGTTGTATGGCGCAAATAACTATGCGGGTGAGACCCGACTGGAAGAGGGAAGTTTGGTGGCAAAAGATGATCATTCTTTCGGTACCATGGGGGGCGGAGTCGTTGTTGTTGGATCGGGGACACTTTGGCTCAGCAACGGCGTAAATGTAGGAGGCGAAACGCTACTTTTTGATCGAACGGTTCCGGGATGGGCTTTTCGCTCTTACGACAATTGTAGCTGGGCGGGAAATGTGGTTCTTGGCGAGAATGCCGAGTTGGAAGTCATCAGCAATTCTATGGATTTTAGCGGTGTCATCAGTGGTTCGGGGGGACTGACCAAAGGAGGAGCCGGAGACCTTGTCTTTTCCGGTTCAACGAACAACTCCTATACAGGCAGTACTCGCATATTAGATGGTGTTTTGCTGCTCAATAAATCAGGGAATGCGGCGGCCATCCTCAATGGCGCGCTGGAAATTGGCGATAATTCTGGAGCTTTGTATTCTGCGGTCGTCCGAGAAGAGAAGAGATGGCAGATCGGCACGATTCCCATTACGATCAATGCCGACGGTGAGTTGGATGTCGGCGATTACGAAGATACCGTGGGGGCTATCACCTTTAACGGAGGGACAGCCCGAAGTTCGGCGACTGGTTTGTTGAAGCTGGGCGGAACGGTCACGGTTAATTCGGGGACGGGAATTGCGCTACTTGCAGGAAATGTTTTTATGGGTTCCGGCAACCGGATTTTCGATGTGGGCAATGCAAATGTGGGATATGATTTAAGCGTTAACGCCGTTCTTAGTGGCGGGAGTTTGCAGAAAACGGGTGAGGGGCAGATGGTGCTTTATGAATCCAACACCTATACCGGCGAAACGACGGTGGATCGAGGCGTGTTGTATGTGTACGACGACCAATCTCTCGGCACTACGGATGCTGGAACTACCGTTAGCGGTGCGGGAAGTATTGTGCTCGGTTTTTCTGCACATGTGGGGGCGGAGCAACTGAGCTTGGGACGAGTCGTCGGTGGTTCCGTGTTGCGTTCCTCTTCCGATTGTAGCTGGACGGGAAATGTGGTTCTTGGCGAAGATACCGAGATGGAGATCATAAGCGACTCGATGGAATTCAGCGGAGCGATCAGCGGCACCGGCAATCTTGCGATAAACGGTCCGGGAACGGTTGTCTACTCCGGCTCCTCCACCAACACCTACACGGGCGACACCCATCTCAACAGCGGTACGCTACTACTGGATAAATCCACATACAACGTCAGCATTCCAGGCAATCTCTACATCGGCGATGGGATCGGCGGTGCGGATGCGGACGTGGTGCGGCTGGCAACCACCTCCCAGATTCCCAACAATACACGCATTATCATCGCCGGTTCCGGCCTGTTCGACATGAACAACCTAACCGAATATTTCGGCTCCTTGGAGGGGAGCGGCCACGTGGATATGGGAGGCGGTGATCTCGGTATTGGATCCGACAACAGCTCGTCGCTTTTTTCGGGGCTGATCGAGGGTTCCGGCGATCTTCGTAAAAGTGGAACAGGTATCTTCGAGCTATCCGGAAACAACACCTATTCCGGTGACACCAAAATCAGTGCCGGAACGTTGCTGGTCAACGGCTCCCAGCCTGACAGCGATATCGTTGTCTATTCTTCCGGAACGTTGGGAGGCAACGGAACAGTCGGTGCCATCACCAGTAGTGGCACAGTGGCACCGGGTGCCAGTCCCGGGCAGCTGGGCTGTGCAAGCACGACGCTACAACCCGGATCGACCTTCGAGGTGGAGTTGGATGGATATGCACCGGTCGACCATGACCAGCTGGATGTGAGCGGAACGGCAACGATCAGCAATGCCAACCTCTCCATTGCCTGGGGCTTCGTCCCGGCGGTCGGCGACTCGTTCACCATCCTCGACAACGACGGCACCGATGCGGTGGCGGGCACCTTCAACGGCCTCGCCGAAGGCGCTTCGGTGGTGGCCGGGAATGTGACCCTGCAGATCAGCTATGTCGGTGGAAGTGGCAACGATGTGGTGTTGTCCGCAACCCAGGTCGAAGAGCTTGAGCCGTTGCGCATCAGCGCCTATACGACGGTTGGCGGCTATGTCGAAATGGAGTGGACGGGCGGTGTACCGTTCTATGTCGTGGAGAAGAAAACCAGCCTGACCAACGACACATGGGTGGCCGTTTCCGCCCCGACGCGCGACATGTCGACCGCACTTCCCATCGATACGACCAACAGCTTCTACCGCGTGACGGGTGGGAACTAGCAGAAGGTGGAATAAGCGTCTCGCTTGTTCTGGGGCAAGCGGGACGCTTGCCCTACATTTGCAGCATCTGCTCGGTGGTTGCCCAGTCGAGGCAGGCATCGGTGATGGAGAGGCCATACTTGAGGGGGGGCGCGATCTTTTGGTTGCCTTCCTCAATGAAGCTTTCGACCATGGCGCCGGTGATGGGGCAGTTCTCTTTTTCGCGCTGCTCGAGGATGCTGTTCCAAACATTGACCTGATTGCGAGCCACCTTGCTGGCATTGGCGTGGGAGCAGTCAACCATGATGGAGGGAGCGAGCCCGGCCGCTTCGAGTTTACAGGCGGCGTAGGTCACCTCCGGAAGCTCAAAGTTGGGCTGCTTGTCGCCGCCGCGCAGGACGAGGTGGGTGTTGGGGTTGCCGGTGGTCTTCACCACGGCGGTCTGCCCGTCCTGATCGATGCCCAAAAAGCTGTGCGGGGTGCTGGCCGACTCGATGGCATTGATCGCCACCTGGATGTTGCCGTCGGTCGCGTTCTTGAACCCGACGGGCATTGAGAGACCGCTGGACATTTCGCGGTGCGTCTGCGATTCCGTGGTGCGCGCGCCGATCGCCGACCAGCTAACGAGGTCGGCGGTGTATTGTGGCACGATCGGGTCGAGGAATTCGGTGGCGATCGGCAGGCCGAGGCGGGCGATATCGAGCATGAGCTTGCGGGCGGCGTGCAGGCCGTGCTCCATGTCGCACGAGTTGTCGAGGTGAGGATCGTTGATGAACCCCTTCCAGCCGATGGTAGTACGCGGTTTTTCGAAGTAGACGCGCATGACGACGAAGTAGCGCTCCTTGGTCTCTTCGGCCAGCTTGGCCAGCCGCCGGGCATAGTCGAGCGCCGCAACGGGGTCGTGGATCGAGCAGGGGCCGACCACCACCAGTAGGCGCGGGTCGCGCAGATGGATGATGTTGCGTACGGTTTCGCGGTCGGTCACCACTTTTTCAGTGAGTTCGTCGCCCAGCGGTAGCGACTCCTTGAGGCGAGCCGGGGTCTCCAGCTTCTTAAGTTCACGTACGCGCAGGTTGTCGGTCAAATGGATTTCGTTCTTCATAGCGGGGAAATTAACCATAGTTTTCCAGCCATTGGAAGTGCAGCATCTATCTTTTCGAGGCGAGAATTCGCTCCTGCCGGTCGCGAAGGATTTCTTTGTTGGTTCGGATCCCGTGGGGATCGCGGTAGGGTAGGCCGCGGGTGGTTGCGCGGATGGTCTCGAGCTCGCTTTCGGCCAGGGGGAGTTCGATCTCTTCCGCCCGCAAGGCGGCAATCGTTCCACCGCGCGCACGACCGACCGGTTGCGTTTCGCCCACGAAGAACCCCGCCTCCATCAAGCCGGAACGCACGGGCAGGGCGGCGCAGTAGGTCAGCAGGACGCCGCCCGGCTTCATGATCGCTTTCAGCTTGCGGAAAAAATCGACCGTCCAGAGTTCGGAATTGCGCTGGGTGGAAAAGGCGTCGAGAAAAACCACATCGAACGAAGCGGGCTGGAGCTTGGTGACGGTGTGGCGCGCGTCGCCCCATAGGATATTTATTAATACGCAATCCGCAACGCGTGATTTTTGGGTGCGGTGCAGATCGGCCAGCGTTTTTTTCCAGTCGAAGGAATCGGTTTCCAGGGGCTGGATGTTTTTTGCTGCAGCCCCCACCACCCGCCGATCCATCTCCAGTGCGGTGATGGAAAGTCTATTGCCTCGTGCCTCATGCCGTGTGCCTTCTATCGCCGCGAGGCTGTTGTATCCCAAGCCAAAGCATACATCCAATAGTTGGACATCACCTTGGGCAAGCCGCTCCTTGATCTTGCTCGGAACAATATATTTTTCTTCCGCCTCCAGCCGTGCGCCGGCGGGGGTGTGGTAGTGCTCCTTGTACTCCTCGTTCCAGAAAGTGGTGGAACCGTCTTCGGTGCGGACCACCTTGAGTTCTGGGGCGGGTTTCGGATTTCCCGTTTCCGGTTTCAAGTTTCCGGTTTCAAGTTTCCGGTTCCCATGCAGATCCCCCTGTTGCCATTCGCGGCAAACCATCTGCTGGATCACATAGTCGATGAACTGCCCCTTGGTCCTATGCCACTTCGGGGCGACGAGGTTTTCTGCCGGTGTGTCGGTCGTCAGCCGCATGATTGGAATCCCCGGCGGCATCCGGCGGATAAAATCCATCAGATGCTCGGCATAGTCGTGCTCCATCAAACAATAGGGGTCACAATAGCAATAGGGGTCAGTCCGATATTTTAATAATTTACCAGAAAATATTAAAATA
>WFRA01000226.1 GCA_015486775.1 Kiritimatiellales bacterium
ATGTGGGCGGGCTGGCACCGCGCTTCCGGGGGATTGGCTATGTTCCGCAGGACAGCGGTCTTTTCCCGCATCTGGATGTTTTGCAAAACATTGTGTTTCCGCTGGCCGTGCGGCGGAGCCGTCGTTCGGTCGCCCGGCAGCGGGTGGAGGATATTGTCGGGAGCCTGCGCATCGCGGGGCTGTTGGATCGTTCCATCCAGAACTTGAGCGGTGGCGAGCGGCAGAAAGTGGCGCTGGCGCGGGCGTTGGCGCAGCGGCCTGAGCTGTTGGTGTTCGACGAACCGGTCAGCGCACTGGACGAGCCAACGCGGTACGCCACCTGCCGCGAGCTTCGGCGGGTGCAGAAGGAGTTTGGCGTGACCACCCTGCATGTTTGCCACAGCCGCGACGAGGCAAAGCTTGTCGCCGACCGGGTCGGCGTGATGGGCGGCGGAAAGCTTTTGGAGACGGGAACGGTAGCCGAGCTGACGGCTTCAAAGGAACACGAAGCGGTTCGGCAGTTGTTTAACTGGAAGTGAGGAATGAAAATGAAAAAGATGTTGTTGATGGTCTGTTTGGCGGTACTCGCGGGTTGTGGGAAAAAGAATCCTGCGCAGGAAGCATTGCTGATTCATGTGGGGGGAACCATTGCTCCGGCCTTCAAGGCGCTGGCCAAGGAATATACAAAAGAGACGGGACAACCCGTCCGGGTCAATGTGGCGGGTTCCGGCGAACTGCTGGCCCATATCGAGATGCAGCGGGAGGGCGACCTGTTTGTCGGCCACGACCCATTCCTGGAAATCGCGATGCAGAGAAACCTGGGGGTGGACGGCTGGACGCTGGCCGAAATTTCCCCGGTGATCGTGGTGCAAAAGGGGAACCCCAAAAATATCCAAAGACTGGAAGATCTGACGCGCAGCGATGTGCGCTTGGCTCTGACCGACTATCAGCGCTCCACGCTCGGCCACATGCTTCCCACCATCTTTGGAAAGGCAGGCATCGACCTGGACGAACTGACGAAGGAGAAAAACATCATCATTCACCGTAGCGGAAGCTATGTGGCCAACCTGGTGGCCATGAACAGTGCCGACGCGGCATTGGTCTGGGACGCGGTCTGGTTTTTGCGCAAAGACAAGCTCGATCGGATCGACATCGATAAATATCTTCCTGTTCCGGGAGTGGACGGGGTGACTAGCGCCACGGGGAAACGCTATATTTTGACGCCGGTAAAATATTCAATGTGTTCGTTAAAATGTTCCACCCACCCCCAAAAAGTGGATGGATTTGTTCGGTTTGCCCTCTCGGAACCCGCCCGCGCCCTTTTGAAGGATTATGGGTTTACGATTCATGATGGCATCCAGCGAAAGGTGTATCGCAATGGAAAAAAATTATAGGAAATGTGTTTTGGGATTCCTGCTCTGCCTTTCGGCGGCGAGCGGTCTTGCGTGCAGCGTGCCCGTTTTCCGCTATGCGCTCGAAATGTGGCATAGCGACCCCTACACCGTTTATTTGATACACGATGGTGGCACACCCCAGGCGGTGGATGGGGCGGAGGCTTTCTTGGCACCCTATGCCAAGTTGAATGCGTTGGACACGATCCGGGCGGATTTGTCTGACCCAAGGGTTGGAAGTGCGATCCGGAAACGGAAAATTTCCCCCACCGAACCCCTTCCGCGCCTGGTCGTGACCCTTCCCCGAAACTATTCACGGGAACCTGTGGTGGTATTCGATGCGCCGTTGACCACGAACAATCTGCGGCAGGTGGTTGATTCTCCGGTTCGCCGCGAGCTGGTCCGCCGCCTGCTTTCGGGCGATTCCGCAGTCTGGCTTTTGATGGAATCGGGCGATTCCCAAAGGGATGACGCCGCGGAAAAGCGACTCCGAACCGAGCTTGGCAAGTTGGAAAAGGAGATTACGCTCCCGGAACCGGAGGCCGAGGATATGCGGAAATTTGATCTTTCCGAGGATAAGTTGAGGATTGGGTTTTCGGTGTTGCGCTTTGCGCGGAACGATGCCGCCGAAACCTTGCTGGTCAATTCTCTATTGCGTGCTTCCCCCGATCTGGATCTATCTTTGCGGCAGCCGATCGCCTTTCCCGTCTTTGGGCGCGGACGGCTGCTGGCATCGTTTTCCGAAAAAGAGCTCACGGCAGATAACATTCGGAATGTGACCTATTTTATCACGGGTTCCTGCTCCTGCGAAATAAAGGAATCCAATCCCGGGATGGATCTGCTGCTTCCCGTCGACTGGGACAGATATATCGACAACCTGATCGGGTTCGATGCTTCGCTTCCTCCGCTGGCGGGGTATGCCCGGTTTGTTCCCCCTGCTCCGGAGGAATCCGCGGCTTGTTCCACCAACGCGGAGCCGGAAGCGGCGGGGGCTGCGGTGGAATCGAATCCGCTGCAACGCAATCTGATGATTGCGGGCGGAGCCTTGCTGGTTGTCCTGGGAATTTTTACGGGAATCATTCTGCATAAAAAGGGATTGCAATGACATTGGCGCATTTGGTCTTGAAGGAACTTTCCCATCGTTGGGTGAACGGGGTGTTAGGGTTGATGTCGATCGGGGCGGCGGCGTGTTGCCTTGCGGCGGCATTGGCGGCGCTGACCCTGCACGATATGCGCACGGAGGAGGTGCTGCGTCAAAAACAGCGGGAGACCGAGACCCGCGTGGCACGCCTTCAGGAAGACTATCGGGTGATCATGAAGAAGCTGGGGTTCAACGTGCTGATTCTCCCCGGCAAGCAGGATCTGGGCGATTTTTATGCGCGGGGTTTTGCCGAGGCGACCATGCCGGAGGATTATGTCTATCGACTGGCGAGCAACAAGCTGGTGACCGTACGCCATCTTTTGCCGAGCCTGCAACAAAAGGTGCTCTGGCCGGAGCAACATCGAAAGGTGTTGCTCATGGGAATCAAGGACGAGGTTCCCATCGCCGAAAAAAACAAACTGAGCAGCCTGATGAATGCGGTCGATCCCGGAACGGCAGTGCTCGGGCACGAGTTGGCGCAGGAGGCCGGGCTGGAGGTGGGCGGCAAGCTGGTTCTCATGGGCAAGGATTTCCGCGTGGCAAAAATACATCCTGAGCGCGGAACCATCGACGACATAACCATTTGGCTGGATCTGGACGAAGCCCAGGCCTTGCTGGGCAAAGAGGGGTTGATCAACGGAATCCTGGCCTTGGAATGCGCCTGCGCCTGGTCGGACATTGGAAAAGTGCGGCGGGAGATTGCCCGGATTCTGCCCCATACCAAGGTGGTCGAGTCGGGGTCGGAGAAAGCGCTTACCCGCGCCGAGGGACGCTATCGCGCCGCCGAAGAGGCTCGCGCGGCCCTGGCCGATGAAAAGCGGCATCGGGATGAACTGCGCGGGGAACTGGAATCCTTCACCTCGGTGCTGGTGCCGGTGGTGGGGGTGGTTTCGGCGCTTTGGCTTTCGCTGCTGGCCTTTTCGAATGTAAAGCAGCGCCGCTACGAAATCGCCCTGCTTCGTGCGCTGGGAATGCCCTCGCGCGGGATTTTGATTCTGGTTCTGGGGAAAATGGCTCTGATCGGATTTTTCGGCGCCCTTGCCGGGGGTGTGCCGGGGGTTCTTTTCGTGGCCTTTCTGGCGGGCGGCATTTCCTTTTTCCCGGTGTTGTTTCCGCCGCTTGACCTGTTGTGGCTGGTGCTGGGTTCCATGCTTCTGTCCATGATGGCGGGGTGGATTCCCGCGCTGTTTGCCGCAACGCGGGATCCGGCCGATATTCTGGGGGAGGAGTAGATGCTGAAAATTAAGAACGTTTCGAAGGCATTCTCGCGGAAGGGGGAGAGCATCCAAGTATTGGAAAACTTTTCGATGGAGGTCGAAGTGGGAAGTCTAGTGGCGGTGCAGGGGGCGAGCGGCTGCGGGAAGACCACCCTGCTGCTCGCGGCGGCGGGGCTGCTTTGCCCGGACTCCGGCACCGTGGAGGTGATGGATGTTCCGCTCTATTCGCTGGGCGGGGAGGAACGGGCGCTCTTTCGGAACAAGCATATCGGCGTGGTGTTCCAGCAATTCCATCTGATGCCCTACCTGAGTGCGAAGGAAAATATTCTGCTGCCCGCCATGGTGGCCGGGCAAAAGGCGGATGGCGCGGTTTTGGAGTTGATGGAGGAGTTCGGGCTGGAAAGCCGGGGCGATCATAAACCGGCGGAACTCAGCACCGGCGAGCGCCAGCGCACCGCATTGGCAAGGGCATTGCTGATGAAGCCTTCCATCCTTCTGGCGGATGAGCCGACCGCTAACCTCGACCGCGCCAACGCGGAAATTGTCCTAGGTGCCCTAAGCCGCTTTGCCCGCGACGGCCATGCGGTGCTGATGGTATCGCACGACCCGCGCATTTCCGGCGTGGCAGACCGCACTGTGCAATTATCCCGGACAAAGTAGTTGAGCCACAGACAAACAAGGTTGAGTGTCTCGTTCGACTTGATTTGCCGGCGGGGAAGCGGAGGCAAGGAATTTGGTGCCCGCGTAAAGGCGCAGGGAACCTCGGGGCCATTTAATTTGAGGCAACTCGCTGACACGGCTCACTGGCTTACTGGCTCCTGCCTTGACCCCGAACTTTCAACCGAGTACAAATGTTAGCCGATCAATCGGAGGATGCGCCCCCAGTTTTAACAACAGAAAAAACAGCCTCAATTTGGACGTGGATTGTTACTTGCTGAGCAATTCCATCCGGGTTTGTGAACGACAAAGAAATAAATATAATAAAATGAAGAAAAAACTTGCAGCATTTATTAAAGCGACCCTCCTG
>WFRA01000227.1 GCA_015486775.1 Kiritimatiellales bacterium
GCCTCGGCAATCGGGATGGTGCCGATGGCGTTGGCGTAGAGCGGTACGCCGGCAAGCACCGCCACAACCACAGCAAACGGATTATTCGACCCGGCATATTTGGCCAAAATTTCTTCGGGGGCCCAGCCGTGGATCGCGCCGCCGATGGCGATGCCGATGAGCAGGTAGATCCAGATGCGCTTGATAATATCGCGCACGTGCTCTCCCGCAAAGGCAAGGCGCTCCTTTTGCGTCATGTCGGGGCGCACCTTGTTGAACCCCTCCATATCAAAGATTTCGGGATTTAAATATTTGCGCGGATTAAAGCGGCCAATAATCATTCCGCTCACCACGCCGATCAGCACGCCCATCACCATATAGGTGACCGCCACCTTCCAGCCAAAGGCCGCCCACAGCACCACGAAGGCCGCCTCGTTGACGATCGGCGAGGTGATCAGAAACGAAAAGGTGATACCCAGCGGAATGCCCGCCTCGATGAAACCGATAAAGATCGGCACCGACGAGCAGGAGCAAAACGGCGTGATGATCCCTAGCAGCGACGCCGCAAAATGCGCCCGGATGCCATGGATCTTTTCCAGCAGCTCCTTGGTCTTCTGCGGCTGGAAATAGCTGCGAACATAGGAGATGATGAAAATCATCAGCGACAGCAAAATCAGGATTTTGACTGTGTCGTAGAAAAAGAAATGGAGGCTACCGCCCAGCTGCGACTCGACGGGAATCTTGAACACGCCCTCGACCAACTTCGTGACTAAATTTTCCAACCAAATAAACATGTTGTTTTTCTCCCAAAATCTGACGGATCAGGCGGATTAGACTGATCTTATTTCCCGAGCAGACACGCCTGCTCCTTCGCGCTGTTTTCAAGCACGGCCTCGACACAGCCCATGAAGTTCAGGATGCAGGGAACCTTCAGCGTATAGAAAACCTGCTTGCCGCGCTTGTCGTCCGCCACGATCCCGGCCTGCTTCATCACGGAGAGATGCTTCGAGACGGTCGAAAAATCCAGCCCCAGCGGTTCGACCATTTCGCAAACGCACTTTTCGCCCTCGGCCAGCTGCTCCGCCATCCAGAGCCGGACAGGATGCGCCAGCGCCTTGAGCACCTGCGTCTTCGCTTCCAAAAGTTTTTTTTCGCTTTCTGTCATCGCTTCTCCTTGGATGTATATTTGGCAAAATAGCCAAATGATGAAGATTGTCAACCCTCCTATTCATCATTTTTTACACAGAGGTCATCAGGAAGAATTTGTCCGCGAAGGAGCGCAGGGGGATGGGCAAAAATAGTTTTTCCAACGAATGACAAGAAGCAACGAATCCATTCGCCCGAAATATTCGTTGCTTTTCCTACATTCGTTGCGACTTACTCCTCCTGTGGCGGAGATCTTATCATGCTGGAATAGAGGAATTAATTCGTTTCCGAAAAACAGCTACCCTGAGATTCACCATTAAATTCTACGAAGAACCCAAAAAACTTCCAGAAAGAACCACGGTAGGATTTATTGGTCGACCGCGAAGGAGCGCAGGGAACACGTCGATCCGGATCAGTTTTCTGGGTTCCCTTGCAGCGAATCCTCTTCTGGAGTGGCGAGGGTCTCTTTGCGGTGGTGGGCGGCGAGCAGGTCGTCGAGCTTGAGGCCGGTGAGCTCGATGAGGGTGTCGAAGAGCTTGTTGAGCACCCAGATCATGACGATCATGACGGGGATCAGCACCACGACATTGCTCAGGCCGGTCATTTTTCCAAGCTCGGCGGTGTAGGCCTCGGAGCCGGGCTCGCTCTTGAGCACGATCTTGGCCAGCACATAGCTGAGGCCGGAAGAGAGGAACATGGAGCAGGCAAAGCCCCAGGTGAGCCCCACCAACCGCTTCTCGAAAATGGCTTCATTACCCTTTTCCTTCAGGGCTTCCTTGAGCCGCTGCACATCGAAGAGCGACTCGGTCATCAGGATTTTTTTGATGAGCGGGAACGGGGTTTTTAGGGAGGCGATGATGGCCAGCCCCATGATCAGCGGAATGGCGGCCTCCTTGACGGCCACCCACTGGGGCGGCAGCTTGAGGATGCCGAACACCCCAGTCAGCGTTACGCTGAAGATGCCGATCATCGACATGAAGTCGGCCTTGCGATCCCGGATGAGCGTCCGCAACCCGTAGCCGATCGGGAAGGAAAGGCCAACCACCAGCGCCCAGACCGGACCGAGATATTTTTCCTTGCTAAGCAGGCTCAGGACCGCGACCGGAATCACGATATTGACCAGGATGCTGATTAGCGGATTTTCCTGTTTATGCTTTGCTTCGCCCATGGGTTCTCCAAAAGGGGGAGAGAGTACCTGCCCCCCGAACCGGAAACAACCGAAATCGGAACATGTTGTTCCAGCGATCGGAACTATTCGTACGGCGAATCGATCCCGACATCGAGGCAATAGAATTCGGGCGAAACCGTATCGCTCCAGCGGAACATGAGGTGGCCGGAAAAAACCGCAACGTATCCGCCGTCGCGGCAAAGCAGGTCGCAGGCGGAGGGTTCGGGGGTCTTGCCGGTCTTGACCGCCATCAAGACCACGTTGCGGGCGAGCATGCGCATCTCGGGAGGGAGGATCAGCTCGAAAAGATCCTTGTTGACCGCCGCGGTTTCGCTATAGCCGTAGAGCCGGGTGGATGCGGCGTTCCAGTAGAAGATCTTCCCGAAGGCGTTGTAGCCCTGCACGGCGATCTCCGGATAGCTTTCAATCAGGGAAAAAAACTTTTCGCGAGTATCGCACTCCCCATCCCGAGCCGCCTTGCAAATAGATTGAACAAGCTGTTTCCGTTCTTCATAAGAGTCTTTCCGCATAGCCCGATCCCCTTTCCAGTTCTCCCCTTATACCAAGCCACAAAGATAGCAGCAACAAGACTTTTTACAAAAAAGGCGGTCAATCCGGAACGGCATCGATCCACCCGCCACCAAGAACCTCGCCGTCCCGGTAGAAGACGGCGGCTTGGCCGGGGGTGAGAGCAAACCGGGGCTCGTCGAAAACCAGGGAGGCCGTCTTCCAGCCATCGGAACTCCGGATCGTGGCGGCGGTGTCCGTGCTGCGGTAGCGCGGCCGCACTTCGCAATGCAGCTCGGCCGGGGGAACCTCGCCGGAGATCCAATGGATATCGGCCAGGGAGCACCGGGACTCCATCACGCCGGGGCGCGGGGCGACCTCGACAAGATTTTTTTTTCGGTCGAGCCGCTTCACATACATGCGTTCGCCCAGAGCAATGCCGAGCTTGCCGCGCTGCCCAACGGTAAAGCGGTGCAGACCGCCGTGGGTGCCGACCACCCTACCGGACGGATCGATGATTTTCCCCGGGCGGGCAACCGAAGGATCGCGCTGCTCGACAAAATCGGGAAGCTTCCCCTCCTCCACAAAGCAGAGATCCTGGCTTTCGCCGCGGGCGACAACCGGCAGACCGCGCCGGGCCGAATAGGCCTTCACCTCCGTTTTGGGGAGGTCGGCCAGCGGAAAGAGCAGGTAGGCGAGCTGCCGCTGGTCGAGCCGGTGCAGGAAATAGGACTGGTCCTTTTTCGGATCCTTGGCACAGAGCAGATGGTATTTCCCGTCGCCGCCTTTTTCCACCCGGGCATAGTGACCC
>WFRA01000228.1 GCA_015486775.1 Kiritimatiellales bacterium
CACCAGCAACGCCCCCGCCGCAATGAGCTCGGCCAAGTCGGCCTGCTTGTCGACCTTCCCGCCCAGAAAAAATTTCAGCAAAAAGAAAACGACGACGAAAATGATGATGTTGCGGGTTGTGCTATCCATGGTATTCCTTGGTTGTCCAATACAGCCGCGCAGTATTGCAGGGGCGCCATTGGCGATCAATCCAAATAACGACCCACTAGCGTAATGGTATCGAAATGAGTTTACAAAACATCCGGGGCTAGTCGTTGAGGCGGGGGTCGAGGGCGTCGCGCAGCGCGTCGCCGAGGAGGTTGAAGGCGAGTACGAGCAGGAATACGGCGAGGGTGACGAAGGTCATCTCCCACCACATCCCCTGCCAGAGGCGCATCCGCGCGGAGTTGATCATCAGCCCCCATGAGGGTTCGCCCTGCACGCCGATGCCGAGGAAGCTCATAAACACCTCGGTGCCGACCGCCGCCGGAAAGCGCAGGGTGAAGGTAACAATCACCACGTGCATGATGTTGGGCAAAATGTGGCGGAAGATGATACGGCCGGAGCCGAGGCCGAGCGCCTTGGCGGCCTGCACGTAGGTCTGCCCCTTGTGCTTGATCACCTCGCCGCGTACGAGGCGGCAGAGGCCGACCCAGGTGGTTAGCCCGATGCCGAGGTAGATGCCCAGCAGCCCCTTACCGGCCACCATGGCGATGGCGAGAATAAAGAGCAGGCCGGGCATGGAAGCGACGGTGGAGTAGAACCAGACAATGAAGTCGTCGACGCGCCCGCCAAAGTAGCCCGCCAAGCAGCCGAAGAACACGCCGATGGGGATGGCGATGAGCGAGGTGATGATTCCAACCTTGTAGGCGATGCGTACGCCTTGGATCAACCGCGCCATGACATCGCGCCCCAGCCCGTCGGTGCCCATCCAGTGGTGCAGGTTCGGCGGCTGGTAGGCCAGATCGAGATTGGCTTTTTGGTAGAACGGGGTGGCATCGGCAAACTCATAGTAGCGATAAACCGCCTCGCCGTAGATGGCCAGCGCGGTAAAGAGCAACACCAGCCCAAGGCAAACCATGGCCAACCGGTTTTTTTTCAACCGTTGCCAGGCATCGCTCCACAAACTCTGTCCGTTTTTATTCATGCGTGATTCGTACTGCGTATTTCGTATTGCGTAATTCGTATTGCGTACTGCGTATTGCGTGTCTTCTACCTTCGAAATTCCTTGTTCGATATTCGATATTCAAAAGTCCTATTTAAGCTTTACGCGCGGATCGGCGGCGGCGTAGCAGAGGTCGGTGACGAGGTTGGCGGCGACGAAGAGGAGTGCGCCAATGAGGACGAGCGCGCGGACGACGTCGATATCCGACGACATGATGGCGTTGATGCCGAGATATCCAAGCCCTGGAATACCGAAGAAGCTTTCGAGCAGCAGCGAGCCGGTGTAGAGGAAGGGAATGGCGATGACGACGTTGGTGATGATGGGGATCATGGCGTTCTTGAGCACATGCACGAAGAGGACGCGCGGCTTGGAGACCCCTTTGGCGAAGGCGGTGCGGACATAGTCCTTGTACATTTCGTCGAGCATCACGGTGCGGTAGAAGCGGATGTTCGAGCCCAGCCCGCTCACCACGCCGATGAGGACTGGCAGGACGAGGTAGCGCCACGATTCGTAGCCCCAGACCGGGAATGCTCCCATCTTGTAGGCCAGCACATACTGCCCCGCCACGATGTAGACGAGATAGTTGATGCTCATAAGCGCCACGGAGACAAGCACCAGCGAGCGGTCTACCCAGGTGTCGCGGAAAAAGGCGCAGACCAGCGAGAGGCTGATGGAAACGATGATGCCGATGAGGAAAATGGGGATGGTGAGCGAGAGCGAGGGCGCCACGCCGTCGGCCAGCAGCTTGGAGACGGGCTGCTTGAAATATTCGGAGTAGCCCAGATCGCCGCGCGCCAACTGCTTGAGGTAGAAGAGCAGCTGGGAGTCGAAGGGGTTCTCCACCACCTTGCGCAGTTTTAGTTTCTTGATTTCCAAGGTCTGGAAACCGCTGGTCTTGAAGCCGCCCTTTTCCGAACCTTGGAAGAGGATCTTTTCGGTTTTCCAATCCTTGGAAGCGAGCGCCCGCCCCATGAAGCACCCGTTGCCCCGGTAGGTGATGGTCCATTCATATTGGCGGTCGGGATCCAGATCGAACGCCAGCGGGGAAAAGTCGGCCATGGGGTGGACTACGACGGAGGCGGACTTGGCGAAATAGGAGGTGTCGCCGAACGATCGCCAGCGCCCGGGGCCGTCGGCAAAATCGTGGTCGGAATAGGCGCGGGTTCCGGTGCGTCGGCCGAAAAAGAGCGGTTTGTCGAGGCCGCGCTGCACGTCGAAATCCTCCAGCATCTGGAGGGATACGTTCTTTCCTAGCGCGTTGGCCGCCAGGTCGCCCCCCGCCACGTTGAAGAGGAAAAAGGTGAGGAGGATCACGCCGACCACCGTCGGCACCATCTGGAGGATTCGCTTGAAGATATATTTCAACATGCGCCTATTCCCTCCCCGACATGTTGAGTTTCTTGTCGCCGTAGGACTTGAACCACTGGCGGCGGAGTTGGTCGTCGATCCGGAGGTACTTGCCCATGCCGTAGGGGAAATCGTGCGGCAGGAAGTTTTCGACCCAGCTGTGCTTAAGC
Source organism: Kiritimatiellales bacterium (assembly GCA_015486775.1). GTDB lineage: Bacteria > Verrucomicrobiota > Kiritimatiellia > Kiritimatiellales > Pontiellaceae > Pontiella. The sequence continues at coordinate 2,662 of WFRA01000228.1, forward strand.
GCGAAGCTCATGGGCTGGTACATGAAGATCCAGGGGCAGTCCTCGACAATGATGCCGGCCATCTCCTCGTATTTGGCGGTGCGCTCCGGCGAATCCTGCATGGTGCGGATCTGCTCGTAGAGGCGGTCGATCCGCGCATTGCGGTAGTTGGCGTTGTTGGGACCGGGCGACTCGTTCTTGCTGTAGAAAAGCTGGAGGAAATTTTCGGCGTCGGGATAGTCGGCCACCCAGCCGAGCTGGAACATCTGCGACTGGTGGCGCTGCATCTTTTCGATGAAGGCGGGCCAGGTGTTGTAGCTGGCCTCCAGCACGATGCCGATCTTTTGGTACATGTCGGCAAGCAACTCCATGCGCTGGCGCGTGTTGGCATCCACGCTACCGAGCTCGATGGAAAGCTTCAGCCGCTTTCCAGTGGCTGGATCCTTCCCCTCGGGATAGCCCGCCTCGACGAGCAGGCGGCGCGCCTTCTCCAGATCGAAGCGGTAGGGCGAGGGCTCCTTCAGGCTGCCGGCGAGCGGCTCGGGAACCGGGCCGTCGATGGGATAGAGGCGGTAGTTCATGAAGCGGTTCATCTGGTCGAAGTCGTAGGCGCAGCTGAGCGCCTGGCGCAGCTTGCGGTGGCGCAGATCCTCCGCCGGGTCGGAGCTGGCGCCCACCACGGGGTCGTCCCAGTTGAAGCCGATATAGTAGACATCCAGCGTCGGTGCCATGACGAGGTCGATGCCGCGCTCGGCCAGCGAGTCGTTGAGCTTCTTGTCGCCGGTGACCACCGCGTCCCAGTTGTCGCGCGAAATGTTGGAAAAGCTAAGCTGCCCGGAGAGGAACATCATCCAGGAGGTGGAGGAGTCGTCGATCACATACTGGACCACGCGGTCGATGAAGGGCAGTTGTTTCCCCGCGTCGCGCAACAGCCCGGCGGCCACCTGCTCCGGTGTTCCGGTGGATGGATAAAGCTCCACCCGGTCGGTCTCGGCCCATTTGGGGTTACGGGCAAACTCAATGCGCGAATTGCGCTTCCACTTCACCAGCACATAGGGGCCGGTGCCCACGGGATGGTTGGAGAGATCCGCGCCATAGTATTCCACCGCCTCGTGTGGCACGGCAAAGCTGTAGTGCATCGCCAGCACGTAGAGCAGCTGCGGATAGGGTTCGGCCAGCTCGATCCGGAGCGTGTGGTCGTCGAGAACCTTTAGCCCCTCGACTTCCATGTCGTAGTCGGTGGGTTCCGCTCCCTTGGAGGCTTCGTGGAAAGCATTGATCCCCTTGATCCGCTTATTGAAAGCCCAGAATCCCGAAGAGGCGTTTTTCACATCCGCGATTCGTTTGATGGAATAGGCGAAGTCGGAGGCGACCAGCTCGCGCCCCTTTCCGCCCGGGAAGCAGGGATCGTCCTGGAAATAGATGCCCCGGCGGATCCTGAAGGTGTAGGCCAGCCCATCTTCGGAAACCTCCGGCAGGGCTTCCGCGAGGTTGGGCTTCACCTTGTAGGGGCGAGCCAGGTAGTCATATTCCAGCAGCCCCTCGTAGATCTTTGCAATGGCCATCGAAGAGGAGACCTCCCCGGCGGAGGCCGGGTCGAGCCCGCGGATTCGCGAAGTTTGGCTGTAGAGCACCGACTCCGAGGCATCGTATTCCGAGGAGAGATCCCCGTTGCCGCAACCGGAAAAAAGAAGGCTCCCCAGCAAGAGCCGACAGGAGCCCGTGGGGAGCCGTTTGGATGGAAGCCGAAACCTCATCGGAAGCCAGCGGGTCAGGGCGACTCTTCGGCGGATCGAGCCGCGTCGTTGGCCTGCTCGGCCTTGGCCTCCGACTTCTTGCTGGCGGCACCGCCCTCGCCGGTCTCCACAGCGGCCGTCGGCTGGACCTGTGCCGCAGCGGGCTGTTCCGTGGTGGTCGGAGCCACATCCAGCAGGTCGGCCGTATCCATCGGCTGCCCTTGCATCGCGGCGGGTTGCGCCGGGGCGACAGGAACCTGATCCATCAGCGTCTTGTCCTTCTGCGCAAAGATGATACCTAGCAGCAGCGTGTTGGCCATGAAGACGATTCCGAGAATCACCGTCGCCTTGCTCAAAACATTCCCGGCGCGCGCGCCAAAGAGCGACTCGCCAACCCCGGCACCGAAGGCCATTCCCAGCCCTTCGCTCTTCGACTTTTGTAGCAGAATCAAGCCGATCAACATGAGGCAACAGAGCACCTCGACAATAATAAACAGCACTTTTAGAAAAACCATGCTTCCTCCCTTTTAAGATTACAGACCCGCTTTAACGATGCCGGCAAACGAGGCCGCATCCAGCGCGGCGCCGCCGATGAGGCCGCCGTCGATGTCGGGTTGCGCCAGTAGCTCCGGGGCGTTGCCCGGCTTCATGCTGCCGCCATACTGGATGCGCACGGCATCGGCGGCTTCCGCGCCCACCATGTCCGCCACGATTCCACGAATAAATGCATGTACTTCCTGCGCCTGCTCGGCGGTGGCCGTCTTGCCGGTGCCGATGGCCCAGACCGGCTCGTAGGCGATGACCAAGTCGGTGTAGGCCGCCGCCGGAATGTCCGCCAGGCTACCGCGAACCTGCGCTTCGACCACGGCCTCGGTGTTGCCCGCCTCGCGGTCTTCGAGCTTTTCGCCCACGCAGACAATCGGGCGCAGATTCTTTTCGAGCGCCTTCTTGACCTTCTTATTGACCCAGAAATCGGTCTCCTTGTAGTACTCGCGGCGCTCGCTGTGGCCGAGGATCACGTAGCGGACAAAAAGCTCCTTGAGCATCGTGTGGGAGATTTCGCCGGTGTAGGCACCATCGTCCTCCGAGCTCATATTCTGCGCTCCGAGGTTGATGAGGGTTTCGGAAATCACATCGCCCACCGCCTTGGTGGCCGTGAAGGGCGGGCAGACCACCACATCGACCTCTTTGCAGTCGCCCAGTTCCAGCTTGATCGCCTTGGCCAGCTCCACCGCTTCTCCGACGGTCTTGTTCATCTTCCAGTTGCCGGCAATAATCTTCTTTCTCATCAAATCTCTCCATTTAAGTGGGTTGCCGGGAACCTCATTCCGTTTTCCCGGGAAAAACAAGCAGGGAACTTAGCGGAACCCGCCCCCTCCAAGCAACGTCCAAAAGCAGAAAAAGCGGCTCCCCCGGGAACGCCCCCGGGAACGTCGGCTCTCGGCTCGGCGCGTCGCTACGGGCTGACTAGGGCTATGTGGTCATCAATGGCTGCGAAAAGGCACGGAGAACCTCGGGGTCAACTGTTTTCCCATGTATGGAACGCTCCTTCCCTTCTCACTTCTCGCCATTTTGTGTTCCTTAGCGAACCATCCTCAACGCTACAGGTGCATTTCAGGCAAAACGATTATGGGCCCATGAGCAAAGCGATTGATAATTTGCTCGCAAATAACGAAGTGGTTCAAATGATTATTCAAACTCCGATCCGCATCGAATTGTTTTGCCCCAAATCATTTTGCCAAAATTCTTCTGCTGCGTAGCCGCGTTAGTTCCTTCCGTTCAAAATTCGATCACGCTCGCGCGTGTGATTCGTGTGATTCGCGTGATTCGTGATTAGAAAAATGCATGGTTCCAGCTTTACCGGATTGGGTTTCAAGAAAAAGCAAAGAACTCGATTCAAAAATGCCAATCAGCGAACATCCTGACTACGGCAACATTGAGAGTCGATTGCAGAGATCGATCCCCAATGCCGTGACGGTGTCCCGCATCGCATTCAGGATGAAAGACCCGGCGAATGGATAAAATTTACGAATAGGGGATGCGGATGGTTCGTTCATTCGTAAATTTATAGGGATTTGTATTATTTGAGAAACAAGGGACGGACGCAGGTGTATGCGTAGGTTGGCGCGAAGCGAGTCGACAGG
>WFRA01000229.1 GCA_015486775.1 Kiritimatiellales bacterium
CTACAGCTTTCAGCGACCGTTTGTCGAAGCCTATGTGCTGGTCCCGGGATGGAACGACTGGAGTGCAAAACCCGATGCTTTCTTTGATCCGGTTGATGGTATGATTCAGGTGGAGAAGCTGTTTCTGCCCCGTCGGGTTGTATTCCCGGAATTTGCCTGCATCGATGCGAAACCAGTGGGTTCTTCCGGCTTTGTCTCCTACGGAGAAAAGGCGGTTGATCGTTCCGCTTACTGGTGGATGAAGGAACCGTTTTATTCCTCGCTTTGCTCTTTTTCGACGGACGGGTTCGAGCGCGATGTCTTGCAGATCTATCAGTCCTGCGACTGTTCCGCAGCGAAAGGGCGGGGCCGCTGGACGATTCATGATCTCGGTGTTAACCTGACCGGCTTTGTCCGGCTTGAGGTTTCCTGCCGTGGGCCGGTCCGGCTGATGGCGGTATTTGACGAGGTGCTGATTGCCGACGATATCGACCTCAAACGCAACAAAACCCTGAATCTGGTCTACTATGAGCTACAGCCCGGCGAGTATGTGCTTGAGTCGATCGAACCCTATACCTTCCGCTACCTCAAGCTGATTGAGATTGATGGCGTTGCGGAGGTGAAGACTATTGGCATCCGGGAATATGCTAACCCCGAGGCCTCCCGTGCGACGTTCGAGTGCTCCGACCCCGACCTCGTGAAACTCTTTGAGGCGGGCCGTCAGACGTTCCGGCAAAATGCCGTTGATATCTACATGGACTGTCCCGGCAGGGAGCGCGCCGGGTGGCTGTGCGATAGCTTTTTTACCGGTCGTGCAGAGGCGATGCTCTGCGAGGGATCAACTGTGGAGTTCAATTTCCTGGAAAACTACCAGCTGCCCGAATCGTTCAACGGCATTCCGGCGGGCATGCTGCCGATGTGCTATCCATCCGAACACCCCAATGGCCGCTATATCCCCCAGTGGGCCATGTGGCTAGTGCTGGAGCTTGAAGAATATCTGGAGCGTACCGTCGACCGCGAACTGATCGACCGTTTCGCACTGAAAGTGTTCGCTTTGCTCGACTATCTTCAACGGTTCGAAAATGCTGACGGCCTGCTCGAAAAACTACCTTCTTGGAATTTTATCGAATGGTCGAAAGCCAATGAACTGACTGAAGATGTCAACTATCCCACCAACATGCTCTACGCCCGCATGCTCGAAGCCGTCGCACGTCTTTACGGTCGCGAGGCATTGGCAGAAAAGGCCACGCGGATCCATCAAACGGTCAGGGAGCAATCATTCAACGGCACTTTCTTCGTCGACAACTCCATTCGCGGTGAAGACGGCAAATTGCACGCCTCCGGCGAATCGACGGAAGTCTGCCAATACTACGCATTTTTCTGCGGAACTGCTTCGCTGGTTTCCTTCCCGGAACTATGGAGTATTCTGCTCAACCACTTTGGCCCCAATCGCGACCTCAATGGAACGTACGGATTTGTTCATCCAGCCAATGCCTTTATTGGCTACTACCTGCGCATGGACTTGCTTTCCCATGAGGGTGAAAGCGTACGCCTGCTCGAAGAGCTTAAGGGATACTTTCTGCCAATGGCGGAGGCGACCGGCACGTTGTGGGAACATAACGACACTCGTGCCAGCTGCAACCACGGTTTTGCTTCCTTCATTTGCGTCCTCCTTGCCCGCCATGCGGCAACCAGTTGAGAACAGCCGGGTCAGGTCGGAATGGGAACGGGAAAGATTATGGATCTGGAATCTAGTTTTAAAGCTTAGGGAGTGGGTGGAGTGAAAAAGAAATCGAAGAAAACCCAAAAAGTCACCAAGGGAATGCCGAGCGCGGTGGTGCTGAGCATCCTGATCCACGCCGGCCTTTTCCTGCTGGCCGGGATGCTGGTGGTCTTTACGGTGGTGAAGCAACAGGAGGTGGAGTTCGCCCCGCCCAAGGCCGTCGAGCGTCCGAAGATGAAACTCAAAAAACCGAAGGTGAAGATTACAAAAGCTGCCAAACCCAGACCCACCACCCGCATTGTCACCAAGGTGCAGAAGGCCAGCATGCCCGATATCCAGCTTCCGGAAATGTCCGGCATGTCCGAGGGGCTCGGCGGCGGCGACATCGGGTTCGACCTGATGCCCGACCTAGAGGAGACAACGATTTTCGGAAGCGGGCAAACCATCGGAAACGACTTTGTCGGCACCTTCTACGACTACAAG
>WFRA01000230.1 GCA_015486775.1 Kiritimatiellales bacterium
AGGGAAGCGGCAACCCTTCATATTCGATCTGGGCGTTTTCTGGGGAAAGGGTTTTTCCGCTGTTCCAGAGATTGGAAGCGGGGTTTCCGTCCGTGGCCGCAACGATTTCGTATGCGGTCTGTTTTTTCCCAGAGGACGCGGTGGTCCAACCGAAACGGGGTCTTGGCGTATCGATGCCAAGGGGGTTGGAAAGGTATTCTATCGAGATGTGTTTGGCTTCCATGCGGACGGTCGTCCTGTGTTGTTCTTTTTGAGCAGGTTTGTCACCGGGGGGGGCATGTCGATTCGCGGATGATCAGCTTGGTGGGGAGGATTTCCCTTGGAAGCGGTTTGTGTGTGGGATTCTTGAGGTAGAGGTGGATTTCCTTTGCCGCCAGATAGCCGATTTCCCGGATGGGGTGGTGGACGGTGGTCAGGGTTGGATGGATGAATTCGGAAAAGTCATAGTTGTCGAACCCGATCACGGAAAGATCCCGGGGTATTTTCCGGCCGCTGTCCCAGCCCGCTTTAATGACCCCTGCGGCAAGGCTGTCGTTCGTAGCCATGATGGCGGTCACTTCGGGGGAAGCATCCAGTAGCTCCTTTGCCGCAAGATAGGCACCCTTCCACAAGGTTTTGCCAGGCGGGGTTTTGATGTGCCATTGGGGTTTTGTTTGTATCCCCGCCTCCTTCATGGTGTTCTCGTAGGCTTTTGCGCGCTGCAAGTTGTTGAAGGCTTGGGCATTGTGCTCGACATATCCTATGTTTCGGTGTCCAAGATCCAGCAGGTGACGGGTTGCTTCGCGCGACCCCGAATAGGCGTCGTGGTCGATGAACCCGGACCCGCTTTTGTCGATAGCGGCATCGATGAAGATGACCGGAAGCTCCGAGTTGATCAGCTCGTCGAAATTCTCCCGGAACAGATATGGAAACAAGACGATAACGCCCGAACTCTGCTGATCTCGTATCTGTTCGAGGGGCGACATTTTTATGGCGTTGTTCTTGAAGATCATCGCGGTGTTCAAGGCATGTTCCGTAGAATAGGCATGGATGCCCTCAAAGATCCTGCTTGTATATTCATCGGCTCCGTTGCTGCCGCAGAGGATGGCTATTTTTTTTGGCTGCGACAGATGGGAGATGGGGTTGTAGTTGTATTCCCGAAGCAGGGCGTGAACCTTTTTCCGAGTTTCCTCCGTCACGCCGGTCTTCCCGTTCAGGACCCGGGATATGGTGGCGATCGAAAGCCCCGATTCGGCGGCGATTTTCCGGATGTTTACCTTGTTGCCCATATGTACCGCTCTCCTTTTTCCAATTATTACGAAACAAAGCTAACCTACAGGCGGATTCCATACAAGCCGCAAACTAATACCGTTATGTTGCTTGACTTAACCGGGCGCTACTGTGCATTCTTCTTGTTACGTAACAGATGGGAAGATTTTGAAAACGGGAATAAAAGGAGTTTTTTGCGATGCGAAAAGTAATCAGTTTGAATGGCGAGTGGAAGCTCGCCCCTTGCGCCAAGGCTCGGACGCGACCCCGTAGCGGATGGATTCCCGCCCGGGTGCCGGGCGATGTCCATGCCGACCTATCCCGGGCGGGGCAGCTTCCGGAGGATCTTTTCTACCGGAAAAACATGATGGAGGTAAAGTGGGTCGGGAAAAAAAACTGGTGGTATGAAACGGAGTTTTCCCTGGACACCAAATCCAAGAACCATCTGGAGCTGGTCTTCGAGGGGGTGGATCTGTTTGCCCGGGTGTATCTGAACGGAGAGGAAATTGGCTTCGCCAACAATGCGCACCGCGAATTCCGGTTTGATGTCACCTCGAAAGCGCGCAAAGGGAAAAACCGGCTTTCCGTGGAATTCCTTTCGACCATCCGGGAGCTGGAAAAGCTCCACCGGAAGTATCCGGACCACCAGGCCATCTTTACCGAGGGGCGGAGCTTGTTGAGAAAGGCGCAGTGCCAGTTTGGCTGGGACTGGTCGCCGGAGGCGCTTTCCCTGGGACTTTGGAAGGATGTGTATCTGGAGGAGCGGGTGGGTCTGTGTATCGAAGATGTATTCGTGGAGACCCAGGTCAACGGGGATTGCTGTTTTCTCGTGACGCTCAGCGACCGGGCGTTTGACCAGACGCTGGTGCTGGAGATCGGGGACTTGGATGGACACCGGGTGGAGGTCGCGACCCAGGGGCGGAAAAACTTTATTGGTGTCACCATTCCGGATCCGGAACTGTGGTGGCCCCACGGCTGGGGGAAGCCCCATCAATACAGCTACAGTATCGCGTTGAAGGAGGGAAGGAGGAGTCTCGACAAACGGAAAGGTCGGTTTGGGATTCGCTCGGTGGAGCTTGAGGAGCGGGTGTTGGAGAAGGACCAGATTGGCCTCACTTTGCGTGTCAATGGGCATCCCATCTTTTGCAAGGGGGCGAACTGGGTGCCCACCCACATCTTTCCGGGTCTTGCCGAGGACGAGACCTATGTCCGTTTGGTCCAGCATGCGCAGGACGCCAACTTCAACATGCTGCGCGTCTGGGGCGGGGGGATCTACGAAAAAGAGCGCTTCTATGAAGAGTGCGACCGGCTTGGAATCATGGTCTGGCAGGATTTCGCCAATGCGTGCGCCGATGTTCCCGACGATGTGCAGTCGATGCTGGAAAACATTATCGAGGAAGGCGAGTATCAGGTGAAGCGGCTGCGGCACCATCCCAGCATCGTCCTGTGGTGCGGGGGGAATGAGAGCTCCAGCGCATTCCATTTCAATTCCACCTATCCCGGGAAGCGCCTGTTCCACTACTACTACCGGGGGCTGGTCAACGATTTGGTTGCGCAGTCCGCATATTTCCCGACCTCGCCCTTTTCAAAATCCGACCTCGGGTCGGCGCAAACCTCGGGGGAATCGCACTGGTCCAGCTGGCCGAACAAGAAGGATTCCGTCATTGAATGGGGCAACTTCCGGGATCGCTTCAAGGACGTGCGCACGGTGTTCAATGGAGAGGTGGCCGAACAGGGCCCCTCCCCGATGGAGTCCCAGCTCAAGTTTTTGAAGCACAGCGACATTTGGCCGCCGAACGAGGTTGTGGACTACCATGTGATGAACCATCCGCATCCGGATATGATCCATGTCCATCCGCGCTATGTGATCGATCAGTTAATGATCGCGGAGCAGCTGATCGGCCCCTGCGACTCGGCGGAATCCTTTATTGCGCGGGCGTCCATGGGGCATGCGGAGGTGCTTCGGGAAGACCTGGAGTTCTATCGGATGAAAAAATTCGACAACAGCGGCGCATTGGTCTGGATGTACAATGAGCCTTGGCCGGGTTCCAACTGGGCGCTGATCGACTTCTACGGCCAGATCAAACCTGCGCTGTATGCTGTCCGCCGGGCCTTTGCGCCATTGGCGGTGAGCATAAAGCGGGTCGAGAAAGATTTCACGGTCCATTTGCTGAACGACACGCTGCAGCCCGCGTCGGGAACCCTCACGCTGATCTGCATGGATATCCACGGGAAGGAATACTGGCGCAAAAGCGCGAAGGAAACCGCACTCGCCAATACATCCGCGACCCCCATGACCCTGAAGGCTGGAAACGTGCGGAGCGCGTCCGCCTTCCTTCGGGCGGAATGGCGCGTGGGGGATGAAACCTTCACCACCCATTATTTTCCCAAGCCCTGGAAGGAGTATCCGTTCAGCACGGCGACCGTGGATGTGGAGATTGTCGACAGGAACCGGCGAACAGAATCGGGCTATGCAACCCGGTTGCGGGTGTCCTCCCCGACCTATGCGCGCTTTGTTCGGCTTCGGGTCAAAAACTCGGATGGCGTACGGGATCGGTGGAGCGACAACTATTTCGACCTGATTCCGGATGAATCGCGGATGATCACCCTGACGACCCCGAAGCGGATCAATGGAGTCGATGCAAGTACGTTGTTGTAAAGCCATCGAAATTATGGAAACAAGAGTCGAACCATGAAAAAACGAGGTTCCATATCGATCCTCCAATGGGTTGCAGTCGCAATTGCCGTGCTCGTTGCCGGGTTCTTGGTGTTTGTGTTTCGGCAAACAGCGGAGCGCGCGCCTTCCGCTTGCCCGAACCGGCAACCAGCGGCGATCGGGGATGCCGTGCCCGCGTCCCCTCTCGTGCCGGCGCCGCAATCCCCCTCCGCGGAAAAAACCGGGATTGCCCTCCCCGCCGACTTCGACGGCCAGCTGCCCGCCCGGATAAGGGGGGTAACGATCTTGGCGGAATGCGCTACCCCGGAGGTGGTGCGGCGGGCTGCGGATTATGGCGTCAACTTCATTGGCCTGAGCATCCATGTCAACATGGGACAGCGCGGGAACAATCCGGAATATTTCCCGACCGAAGAGGATCCGTTTATTCCCTATACGCGGAGTATCGAAGCCCTGGACGAGGTGCTGCCGGTTTGCCGCGAGAACAACATCAAGCTGCGCATCGGGATTGTTCCGTGGGGGCGCAATCAGGATTATGCGTTGCAAGGCGAAACCGGGAACATTGATTTTTCCCATCACCTGTATCAATTTTGGGATGCTTTTGCGCGGCGCTACAAGGATGAGCCGGCCATCGCGATGTATTCGCCGATGCTTGAGCCCAACGAAAAGATGGCCGGCATTTGGCAGAACGAAATGCTGCCGGAATGCATCCGGATTATCCGGGACATCAATCCGGATATCTGGATCGCGGCGATGCCGGTTCCGTGGGGGCAGCCCAAAGGCTTTGAGTCGTTCGGGAAGATCGACGATCCGCATGTGGTCTACTGCTTCCATCCCTACGCACCGCACTGCTATCTCCACCAGGGCATCTTCCCCGAAACCGCAAGTTCCAAGGTCCGGACCGCGAAGGCCAGGGGACAGGAATATCCCGGTATGCTGCAAATGTTTCCCGGAAGCGAGCGGGTCATGTGGAACCGGGAACGGCTAAAGGCGTTTATCCAGCCGGCGGTGGATTTTAGCCAGAAGTATGGCGTCCGAATGTTTGCCGACGAGTTTGCCGTAGTGCGCTGGGCACCCGGCGCGGATGCGTGGACCGAGGATATGCTTTCCCTGCTGGAGGAGGCTGGATTCGATTGGTGCACGTTCAATCTGGCGGGCTGGAATGGGTGGAACCCGACCTTCGAGCCGGACGACGAGCCTTCGTTCGAGCCGTATGGAGGCCGGGATGACACTCCGATCCTCGATGTGTGGAAAAAATACTGGAATTTGAACAAGAACGGGAATGCCGGCAAATAGGACAGCGCAAGATGAGAAGAATCCACCAACCCACTTCCCGGCATTGGAACCCCGTACTGTTCGGGGCGATTGTCGCCATGGCGCTGGCCGCATCCGCGTTGGATGGAATGGCTGCCTATTCCACGGGCGCGCCCGCCCTCTACGTAGAACCTACGCCTTTGAGCCAGCAAACCGCCAAGATCCAGATTTCGGAAACGGCGCTTTCCTTCACGACGATGCCCGGCGAAATATTCCACGTTGCGCCCGGAACGGGGGAGCCCTTCCTGATCGATCTGGGCGAGGTGTGCGATGTCAACTTTGTCCTCCTCCGGAAAGATTTCAACCACACTCATACCCCCGAGGATATCGATCTGGCCGTGTATACGGGGAGCAGTTCCTCGGTCGATACCGCGGCCGCGAGTAGCGACTGGACCACGGTCGCCTCCCTGCGCGGCAACGACTCCCATACGGAAAAGAGCCTCTCCTTTTCCACGGAGCAAACCCGCTTTTTAAAGCTGACGATTCTCAAAACCGTAAAAAACGAAACCGAGGCCGATCTGAATGAAATCCGCGTGGGCCTGCAAGAAAGTTTGTACGTGAGCGGATTTACGGTGCAGGCGCAGGCGGGAGCCAATGTCATCTCGTGGAATGATGTGCTGGGGGTTGCGGCATGGACGAACAATTCGTCCGGAACGGGGGATCAAATCAGCTGGGCCTTCAATGATGCACAGGGATATTACCGGGTCTATCGCTCGACGAATAGATCGGACGGTTTCCGCTGCCTGAACATGGAAGGGGAAGTGGTTACGAACCGCTATGTCGACGATGGAATTATTCCCGGCCTCACCTACTACTACAAGGTTCTTGGATTCCGCGACGGCATGCAGGTGGCGGAGACGGGATTGATCCCCGTTGAAGCCGTTGCAGGCTCTCGTCCGGATGTGGAGGAGGGGGTTTGGGAGACCTCCGCCGGCCGCTTCAGCCTGGATGATGGAATCTACTATAGCGACCACATCGAATCGCACGGCAACATTGGCGGGATAACCTACGGGGTCTCGGATCGGACGCTTTACCTGCTGGTTCCGACCCTTGGAAACAAGACGGGGTGGGGCAGTTTCGATATCGATGGGAGGGTGCAATCCATCTCGCTAAACAATTGCCTCGTGCTGGGGAGCGTCGTTCCCGGAGATGCCGGAACCAACGCCCCCGACTACCGGGTTCTGTATAGCGGGTGGGATGGCATGACCTATAAGGCGACCTATGAAAGCGGTTCGGAAATGACCGTCTACATGGGTGATCTGGTTCCCGCGCTGACGCTGGATGCAACAGCTTCGTCGTTGCGCTTGTTTGGCGACCGCGACGTGGTCGGAACGCCCGCCCCCGCCTATGTGGCCTTTTCCCGGGCGGGTTCCGTCGAAGTCCATTCGCTGGGCTCCCCTGTTTCCCTTGCGGGAATGGACAAGTCGTGGGTGCTGTTTTGGTGGGGCGACGGAAATGCATCGTCGAGCGCCGGGATCGACTTTCCCGTGCTCGTCACGCTCAGCGGGCAGCCCCAGCAAATCGAAGCGGTGGACGGGGCGCTGGAACTCTCTTTCAGCGCATCCGCAGGCAAGGTTTCGATCATGCCGATCTACGGGGCGACCAAGGTGAGCACCGCGGGCTGGAGCGGTGGGGTTCCCGCCGCTACCGTCCAGCGGGCGGACGATTGGTCTGCCCGGCTGAAATCCATTCCGATTCGCTGCCGCGACACCTTCTCCATCGAGGAGACCAACGACCGGGTGCGCGTGGAGCTCTCCTACGACTATCTGGATGCGTCCGATGCCTGGATGACGCCTGCGGTGCAGCTGGCACCCATCGCGCCGTCAACGGCTTTTGTCCGCTCGCAGGGGCTGCCCATCGTCTATGACTCGGCGATTGTCGACCAGGATTTCGACTGCTATTGCGGTCCGTACGAAGCGGCCGAGGGAACCAATCGCGTGGCCTATTGGCTTCCGGCTCCGATCGATGACATCCGTGAGGGCTATGCGCCCGAAATCCTTTCCAGCCGCAGCAATCTGCTTGCGGAAGTCCAGGCGACGCTCAACGCCGAGGCGCAGGCCATCTATTTCCGGGACCACGGCTCCAAGGTCGCCAATTGGCGCCCGCGCAATATCAGCTGGTATATCCAGCCGTTTATCACGGCGTGCCAAATCCTTTCGGAGGATGGCCGCGCGACCGTCGAGGATTTCAGCACCGACTATCTGGAGGACAACGGCTATTTCGATCTGGACACCTATTCGTTCCGGCGCGACCGCTATTCGGGCCGGAAATATATTATTTCGGAAGATCCCAATGCGTATTATGAGGAACCGATGGACTATGGGTTCGGTGCCGGCGGCGCGCTGTGGACCCTCTATAAATACACGGAGACGTTTGGTCGGTGGGACTACATTCAGTCGCATTGGGACAGTGTGATCCAATACGGCACCGCGTTCGAGGCGGGGACGGACTGGAACCTCCAAGCCCCCTCGGGCATGATTTTCTACAGCGAGCGGGCGGGCAATCCCGACTACCTCATGTCGTACCTCCATGGGCACCTCGCCCTAGCGCGCATGGCCCACCGGCTGGGCGATGAAAAGACCTATCGTCGCTCGGTCTACCAGTTTTGCCGCACGTTCCTGACCTACTATGAATATCTGACCATCCAGAATTGGTCGGCAACTCACCAGCCTCATCATTCCCCGACGTGGGGTGATGCCCCCGAGGCGGGCTATGGTTTCGCAGATGTGGTGCGGGGGGATGGTTCGGTTTTCCGCTTCGTCAATTCGCAGTCGGAAAACGATGCCTATGTCTACCGTCCTTTGGTGCGCATCACGCCCGACATCGCCGTGTTCTGGGATCGGTACATGCGCGGGATCTTCGGAAAATATATCTACCACGACCTGGCGGCGATTTGCCCAGCTTCGATCAATTGCCATGCCATCCTGGCGAGGGCGTACCTGTTCGACAACGATCCGGAAACCGTCCGCAAGTGGATCGACCACGCCTCTCTGATTGCCGCCGACTGGGGCGCCGTCAACCACTACGAAGCCTTTCTCGCGATGCTCAACGCGCCGCCGTGTACCCTTCAGCCGCCCGATCCGCAATGGATTAATTCCGCCTATGAAGCACGCATTGCGGGCGAGGATCAGCCCAGAGTCATGCTGGACTTTAGCCAGTCGAGCATCGACTCCACGCAGATGGGTTCGTTCACCTCCTTCTGGAGCATCGGGGTCAACGATAATTCGGGTAGCGAGTTTTCAACGGAAACCATCAGCTCGGAAAGCCTCATCGATCCGCTGGATAGCCGTGTCCATGTGATCGGCCAAAGCACCGCGGGTGATTGGCGCTATGTGCAGGAAGGTGCCTGGGAAATTTTCGGGGGCGGCAAAGCCCGCGACGGAAACCACCACCCGCGCACCATTTCGTTCCAGATGGCGGCGCCCGCTGCCGGAAGCACGTATGCCCTGCTGGTGGATATCCATCGTCTCGCCTCGGTCTATCCGCTGTTCATGACGGCGGATGTGAATGGCCATCTCCAGTCGGTGCGCTGCCCGCTACCGTTCTATGGCGGCTACTCGAAGGCCAGCACGTTGAATCTCGCATCCGATGCCGGGGAGGCCATCCTAGACTTTTTGGTTCCGGGCGCATGGCTTGAGGACGGCACCAATACGATCACGCTCCACGTCGAGGGTGCCGCCGCCGTCTGGTACGATGCGGTGGGGTTCGGCGATGCCGAAAGCATCGGCGGATCGGATCTGCGCGATGCCGATGGAGACGGAATGACGGATCAGCAGGAATTTATTGCCGGAACCGACCCGACCGACCTGAAGTCGTTTTTCCGGTTGCAACTTGGTTTGGCAACAGGGGGCGATCCGACGTTTTCTTTCAACTCAGTGTCCGGAAGGCTCTACTCCATCTATCGCCGGACCAATCTGGTGGAAGGCGCATGGAGCCTGTTCGGAACCCCGCAAGGCGGAACCGGAAGTCCGATTGTCACCACCGATACGAACGAGTTTGAAAATGTATTCTATCGGGTGGATGTGGAGAGACCCTGACAGAACAAGGCTTGCAACCCCGTAAGAGTGGAAGGAACGGATAATGGGAACTCCTCGAAGACCGAATATTGTCTATGTTTTTGCCGACCAGTGGCGTGCCTCTGCGCTGGGGTACGCCGGTGATCCGAATGTGAAGACCCCGCATATCGATGCCTTGGCGGCGGAAAGTTTCAATTTCAGGAATGCGGTCTCCTGCTGTCCGGTGTGCAGTCCGGCGCGGGCATCGATGATCACGGGGCAGTATCCGCTGAGCCATGGCGTATTCGTCAACGATGTCCATTTGGAACATGAAAACCCATCGATCGCCGACTGCTTCAATTCGGCGGGCTATGGAACGGGATATATCGGCAAGTGGCACCTCGACGGGTATGGGCGGAGCGCCTGCATCCCGCCGGAGCGCCGCCAGGGATTTCGTTTCTGGCAAGTGCTCGAATGCACACACGACTACAACGAGTCGCTCTACTACGACAACGACGATCCGGAAATCAAAGCGTGGGAAGGGTACGATGCATTCGACCAGACCAAGCATGCCATCCGCTACATTGAGGAAGCCAAGGACAACCCCTTCATGCTTTTTCTTTCATGGGGTCCTCCCCATGGACCGTATGCCGACACGGCACCCAAGGAGTTCCGTGCCATGTACAGTCCTGGCGACCTCGTCCTGTCCCCCAATGTTCCCGCCGATACAGCCGATTTCGCGCCCCCTTTGCGGTGGGACGAGTTTGCCGAAATGGATCGGGTAGATCGTACACGACAGATTCTGGCGGGGTACTATGCGCATTGCAGCGCGCTCGATGCGTGTGTCGGGCGGTTGCAGGAGGCCGTTCGCCGAGCGGGCATCGAAGACGACACCATTTTCGTTTTCACCTCGGACCATGGCGACATGCTGGGATCGCACGGCCTCTGGAAAAAACAGTGGCCCTACGACGAGTCCGCGCGGGTGCCCTTCCTGCTCAAGTATCCGGCTCTCTCGAAGGGGTGTATGGTGGATGCCCCGATCAATACACCCGACCTCATGCCGACGCTGTGCGACTTGTGCGACATCCCCGTGCCCGCTCATGTCGAAGGGTGCAGCCATGCGGCGGCCCTGCGCGGCGGGCCGTGGCCGGACGAGGCGGCACTGATTGCCAACTATCATCCGTTCGGGCAATGGGAGGCAAGGCGTGGTGGCAAGGAATGGCGGGGCGTGCGCACGGATCGCCACACCTATGTCCGCGATCTCGACGGACCGTGGCTCCTGTTCGACAACGAAACCGATCCGCATCAATTAAACAACCGGATCGACCAGCCTGAATTCGCGGAGCTGCAGGCGAAACTGGAGGATCTTCTCCAGGAAAAGCTCCGGCAAACCGGCGATGGTTTTGAAGAGGGCATGGAGTATGTGCGCCGTTGGGGCTACGGTGTCGATGCCAACGGAACCGTGCAGTATGCCCAATAAAAAAGTGATGCTTTTCCAGGATGAATCCAACACGGCAGGGAACAGGCGCAATGAAACCTAAAACAGATTCGGAGAATAAAAACTATCTCTCGTTTTGGCGCAAGATTGCGTTTGGCTTTTCGGGCAGTGCCGAGAACTTGATGCAGAACAGCATCAACAACATGGCCAACCCGATATTCAATATTGTTCTGGGCGTTAATCCGGCCCTGATCAGCCTGGCCATTTTTATTTCTAGGATCTGGGATGCCTTTACCGATCCGACCATGGGGGCAATTTCCGACAATACGCGCGGTCGCTTTGGGCGACGCAAGCCCTACATGCTGGTGGGCGGCATCATGGCCTCGCTGATCTTTGTCCTGTTGTGGCGGATCCCTGCCGGCCTATCCTCGACGGGCTATTTTATATGGTTCCTGGTTGGCTCGTTGATGTTCTACACGTTTTATACTATCTTTTCGGTGCCGTGCGTCGCATTGAGCTATGAGTTGAGCCCCGAATATAATGAACGGACCCGGATCATTGCCTACCGTAGCGTTTTTGCGGGCACGATGGGGATCGCCATGCCCTGGATGTATAGGCTGACCCAGCTGGAGCGGTTTGACAACCCTCTCGACGGCATGCACACCGTGTCGATCGGGGTGGCTTCTCTAATGCTTCTCGGCAGCATGATTCCCACCTTTTTCACCAAAGAGCGGTTGGCGCGCTCCGTTTCGCACCAGAAGAAAAACCCCCTGCTTTCCAGTTTGAAGACCACGCTCAAGAACCGCAACTTCCGCCTTTTAGTGGGGATGGTCATCTTTAGCTGCCTGGGGCTGTTCATGGTTGGGCAGCTCGGGGTTTATGTGAATATCTACTATGTGTATGGCGGCGACAAGCTGGCGGCATCGACCATGCTGGGCATCGGCGGAACCCTGTATGGTCTGGCGGGCGGGATTCTTGCTGCGCCGCTGGTCAGCCTGGTTTCCGCCCGGATCGGAAAGAAAAAAACGCTGCTGTATGGATTGATGCTGGCCGCCGTCGGCACGGCGACAAAATTTTTCACGTACAACATCGAGTGGCCGGCTCTTCAGTTGATCAGCCTGCTACTGATGTCTCCGGGGCTTTCGTGCATGTGGATACTCTCCCCCTCCATCATGGCCGATATTGCCGATGAAGATGAATGGAATACAGGTAGTCGCCGGGAAGGCATGTACGGGGCGGTGTTCAGCAACGTAATGAAGATTGGCGTGTCGATCGGGCTGCTGGCTGTCGGGTTCATCCTGAATGCCACCGGGTTCGATGTGGCGCTGGGAGGGGCGCAGTCGTCCGGAACCCTCCTGGCCATGCGGCTCTGTTTTACCTTGATTCCTTTTTGCGGACTTTCAATCGCGGTCCTGCTCGTGGGCCGGCTCGACATCAGCAAGGCGAGGGCGCTGGAAATCCGGCGGCTTCTCGACGAACGCCACGCGGCGGCCGAGGCTTCCGCAACATAGGAAAACCCAAACCAAAAGATTGCCATGAAGATCGAAAACCATCGCGGAAAAACAATGGGCTGCTGGCTGGGAAAAGCCGTCGGCGGAACGCTGGGCATGCCCTATGAAGGAATGGATGGCCCGTTCGACCTGGACTTCTACGATCCGGTGCCGACCGGCATGGTGCCCAACGACGACCTCGACCTGCAGGTCGTCTGGGCCTGCCTGCTCGACCGGCAGGACAACCCGCAAGTGAGCCGCACGCTTTTTTCCAAGGCTTGGAAAAATCATATCGGTTTCCCGTGGGATGAATACGGTGCGTGCATTCGCAACCTGCGCGAGGGCATCGAACCGCCCCTGAGCGGCTCGTACGACAATTGGTTCATCAATGGGATGGGCGCCGCCATCCGTAGCGAGATCTGGGCCTGCCTCGCGCCGGGGAATCCGGCGCTCGCCGCCGCCTACGCCTACGAAGATGCCTGCCTCGACCATGCCGAACAGGGGCTTTGGGCTGAAGTCTGGCTGGCCGCGATGCAGTCCGCCGCATTTGTCGAAACCGATATCCGGAAAATCATTCAGATAGGCTTCGAGCATATTCCGGCCGATGCTGAAATCCGTACGGCGATTGAGGACACCTTCCAATGGTGGGAAGTTTCCAAGGATTGGAAAAAGGTCCGCTTCCAGATATTGGAAAAATATGGCCACGAAAACTTTACCAACGTTACGGAAAACATGGCCTTCATCCTGTTGGCGCTGCTCGAAGGAAACGGCGACTTTAGCCGCAGCATCTGCACCGCCACCAATTGCGGGAAAGACACCGACTGCACCGCCGCAACCGTCGGTGCGCTGCTCGGCATTCTCGATCCGGAAGGGATCGATGAAAAATGGCTCGCGCCCATCGGCCGCGATCTGATCCTGAGCCGGGAGATTGTCGGCATCGCCCCGCCGGGTTCCCTCGATGGCTTCACCGATCTGGTGCTGGATCTGGGAGAGCGCCTGGGCGGAAAGATGCCCCCGCAGGCCGCGCCGGTCCGGTTGCCGGAAAAATGCGGGGTTCCCGCCCGGATCGGCTTCCGGGAGGTTCCGTGGTTCGGGCAGGGATGGTCGCTGAATCGCAGGCTTGTGCTGCAATATCCCGAGCAAATGGAAGAGGTGCTCCTTTCCGGCACGATGGCCTCCTGGGAGAGCGATGGATTTGAAGCGGGCATGATCTTCATCGGCTACACCATCCACCTTGGGCGCGAAACGCGGGCGAGGGTGTTTTTCAATACGCACGAAAACTGCCGAGTGTTTCTGGATGGCGACTATGTCTTCGGTCGGGAAGGAGGTCGGATGGCACCGTCCGCCCACCGGGTGCCCATCAACCAGTCGGTGGACGCGACGCTTTCGGCCGGGCGGCACGAGCTCGTTGCGGTGATTGCCCGACCGACGCAGGACAAGACCATTGAATGGGTGGCCGGAGTCGCAGACCGCGACAACAACGACCAATGGATTCCGAAAGTTTTTGTTTCAGTGGAAGGGTAATAAAGGAGAGTGGATAAAATGAAAAAAACCATGATGACAGCGATCGTTGGCTCCATCCTCGCGGGAAGTGTTTTGGCCGAGACGCAACCCGACCGGGTGGTGGAATATAAACGGGTCGGGGAGACGGGGCTCAATCTATACATTTTCAATCCGGCCGGGCATCGGCCCGGCGATAAAGCACCGGCCATTGTCTTTTTCTTTGGCGGCGGCTGGGTTGGGGGATCGCCGACACAGTTTTATAACCAAAGCCGCTATTTGGCATCGCGGGGAATGGTGGCCATTTGCGCGGATTACCGGGTTAAAAACAGAAACCACACCTCCCCGAAGGAGTGTGTGCAGGATGGAAAGTCCGCGATCCGCTGGGTGCGCAAACATGCCGACGAGTTGGGGATCGATCCGAACAAGATCGCGGCAGGCGGCGGATCGGCCGGAGGTCATATTGCGGCGGCAGCATCCGTGGTGAAGGCATTCAATGAGCCGGGTGAAGACCTGGGCGTATCCTGCCGTCCCAATGCGCTGGTTTTGTTCAACCCGGTTTTCGACAATGGGCCGGGCGGCTACGGCCATGGCCAAGTGAAGGAATATTGGCAGGCCTTTTCACCTCTGCACAATTTGGACAAGGACGCCGTTTCCACGTTGGTCATGCTCGGCACGGAAGACCAATTGGTGCCGGTGGCAACGGCAAAGAAATACAAGGCGAAGATGGATCAGCTGGGCGTGCGTTGCGACCTCCTGCTGTATGAAGGACAGCCGCACGGGTTTTTCAATTCCGGATCGAACTACGAGCAGACGGTTATGGCCATGGACAGGTTTTTGACCTCGCTCGGGTTTTTGAAAAAATCCAAATAATGCCGTATGGGTGAGTGGAGAAACAGATAGATGAAAACAGCGGAAAAATTAAACGTATATTATGGGGATATCCACAACCATTGCGGCGCGAGCTATGGCCAGGGGCCGCTGGAGGATGCCCTTGCGAATGCAAGGATGCAGCTCGACTTTGTCTCGGTGACCGGACATGCGCTCTGGCCGGACATGCCGCGAAAGCAGCACGGCATGGAGCGCCGGATCAAATACCACGAGGACGGGTTTAAAAAACTGGCGAACGGCTGGGACGATTTTGTGGAAATGTCCGACCAGGCCAACGTCGACGGCGAATTCGTCAGTTTCCTCGGCTACGAAATGCACTCCTGCGCGGATGGCGACCAGACGGTGCTTTACCGCGACGGCAAGGGGAAGGTGCTTCAGACCGGGACGGTTGAGGAGCTACGCAATGCCCTAGCTAAGCTCAACGAAGAGGGCATCGCCTGCATGACCTTTACCCACCATATTGGCTACAAGCAGGGCTATCGCGGCATCAATTGGAAAACCTTTTCAACCACCGCCAGCCCGGTGGTGGAGTTTTTTTCCATGCATGGGTGTAGCGAAAGCGACGACGTACCCTATCCCTACCTCCACTCCATGGGGTCGTGCGACCACGACAGTACCTACAGCGCCGGGCTGAAAATGGGCCATGTGGTTGGAGCCATCGCCTCGACCGACCACCACAGCGCCCACCCCGGCAGCCATGGCCATGGCCGCCTCTCCGTTCATGCCGAAGAGCTGACTCGCGCCTCCATTTGGGATGCCATCCTCAAGCGGCGCACCGTGGCGCTGACTGGCGACAACATCGCCGTCGATTTTTCGCTGAACGATGCCTTCATGGGCGAGGTCATCGATCAACCTTCCAAGCATCGGAAGATACAATTCGGAATCAAGGCTGGCGGCGCAATCCGCGCGGTCGAACTCTTGAAGAATGAAAAACCGCTCCGGCAGTTTTTTGTTCCTCCGGTCACCACCATTCCCGCCGGAACGCAAAACGTCCGCGCAAAGATCGGGCTGGAGATTGGCTGGGGTTCCCGCGGAAAGCCGGTCGACTGGAGTGTTCTTTTTGGAATCGGGGAAGGCCGTATCCTTTCCGCCGAACCGCGCTTCAAGGGGGCGCAGATCGTCTCGCCGGTGGAAACCGAAAAGCACTACCATTTCTCGGAATGGAAGCAGGAGGGCGAACAGGCCATCCGCTTCAAGACCCGCACCCAGGGCAATCCCACGCCGGCAACCGACGCCAACCAAGGGTTCTCCATCGAGGTCGAAATGCCTGTGGGCGCAACCGTGCAGCTGGAGCTGAATGGAGCCACTTTCAGCCACACCATCGAAGAGCTGGTTGGCGGCGCGCGAAGTGGCTATGTCAGCGGCTACGGAACTCCCGCCTACCGTTTGAAAGCGGCCCTGCCGGAATCTTACGAATTTCAAATGGAAATAGGGGATACCGACGAAGGCGAACCGCTGGAGACCGGCTACGATGTCTACCGCCTGCGCGTGGAGCAGCAGAACGGGCAGTGGGCGTGGTCGAGCCCCATCTGGATCAAACAGTAGGAGACCAAGAAGTGACTAAATCGTTGTTGGAAATTCCCCCGGAAAACAAACCCCCGTACGGCCAAGGCTTCTGCCCGGCGATTCTCGGCAACCGGAACTACCGGAACGCCGTGGCGCAAGCGACCGAAACCAGTCGTATGCTCATTGCATTGGAACGGATAGACGGATGTGTGGCACGGGTGGATCTGGAAATATTTACCCCCGGTTCTGAATACGATGCCAATACGCTACGTTTTGTCGAACGCCAGATCAAGGGACTGATCTGGGCGCACGGAGGTTCTATTCTCTATTTGAGTGGCCCCGAAATTCTCTGCATGGCCATCCGGAGTATTTATTCCAAGGGGGGTAGCCGGGCATACGACGCCAACCGCATGGATGTGATCTATGACGACGGATTCGACATCCGGATTGTGCCGGCCGGTGATGTGCCGGAAGCAAAGGAACAGAGTGTTCCGATCGGCGGCTTTCTCAATGGCTGCCGGATCGGGTTTGACCTCGGTGCCAGCGACTACAAGCTTTCCGCCGTTATCGATGGCGAGGCCGTCTTTACCACCGAAATCCCGTGGAACCCCAGTGTCCAGATCGATCCCGAATATCATGCCTCGCGGATTGCCGAAGGGCTGAAGCTTGCGGCCAAGCACCTTCCGCGTGTCGATGCCATCGGCGGAAGCGCCGCCGGGGCCTACATCGACAACCTCGTCAAATACGCTTCGCTTTTCCGCAGCGTTCCGCAGGATCGATTCAACGAAACGGTCCGGCCCATGTTCCGAACCTTGGAAAAGGAGTGGGGCGTCCCGTTCGAAATGCTCAACGACGGCGAAGTCACCGCGCTCGCTGGTGCGATGTCGCTGAAGAAAGGTTCCCTGCTCGGCATCGCCATGGGGTCCAGCGAGGCCACCGGCTTTGTCAACGGCGAATCCCGCTTCACCGGCAACTACAACGAGCTCGCCTACGTTCCCGTCGATTTCAACCCCGCAGCCGCCATCGACCCCGTGGCCGGCGACATCGGTTGCGGCGCCCAATATTTTTCGCAGCAGGCCGTCGCAAAACTTGCTCCCGAAGCCGGGTTCAATTTTCCAGAGGAAATGCTCTTTCCCGAGCGGTTGAAGGCCGTTCAGGCCAAGGCCAACGACGGCGATCTCGCCGCACTCGACATCTTTACCACCATCGGCATCTACCTTGGCTATTCCCTGCCGCACTACAAGGAACTCTACGACTTCAAGAACGTGTTGATCCTCGGTCGCGTCACCTCCGGGCGGGGCGGCGAAGTGATCCTTGAAAAAACGCAGGAGATTCTCGATGCCGTATTCCCAGAGTTGGCTGAAGAAATCGAACTCCATGTGCCCGACGAGCAAAGCCGTCGCGTCGGCCAGGCTGTCGCCGCCGCCAGCCTTCCCCGGATTGAACCGGTGCGCGGCCCGGGAGAATAGGGTTGCCGGATACCATCTTCGCCCCACAACGAATTTGGCTTTGTTCATACGTTCCGTGCGTTACGTAACATTTGGCCGTTTGTGTCGCGGGAGCGGGAGTCTGGAATTGAAACCCCATCAGGGACTTTTTGGTTGCCCATGGTTTTTAAACCGTATTTTCAAGAGAATCTATTTGGTTCCAATATTTGGAAATGGCCTGTCCGGGGAGTTTTTGGACGGGGTTTTGGAGCTTTGGAAGGCAGCTGGAAACTCGCCCCGGATATTTTTCAAAAAAACCCTTGCGGAGTGTTAGCGAATGCGCTAGCTTCTGTTACGTAACAAACAAAAGCCGGATAAAAAAGGAGCAGGGAGTATGAAAAAAGTACGGACTACAGTTATAAAAGCTCGGTTGTGGGTATCGATTCTTGGAGTTGTGGCACTGGCTTCGATGGCAAATGCGGCAGACCGGATCAAAGCAAACAATGCGGACAACCTCGACCAGACCTCGTCCTGGGTCGGCGGCGCGGTTCCGGGAGCAGGCGATGTCGCTGTCTGGGACGCTACGGTGACGGCAGCCAGCTCGACCGTGTTGGGCTCCGATTTGTCCTGGCAGGGCATTCGGATTGCCGATCCTGCGGGAAACGTGACGATTGACGGCGGCAATGCGCTCACGCTGGGATCCTCCGGAATAGTTGCGAGCGATCTTTTAGGCTCAAGAAAGTTTAATTTATTCAACTCGAAGGTGGTTCTCGCCGCCGATCAGGAGTGGAGGTTCAATGGATGGAGGCTTGCTGCTATCGGCAACTCAACCACCGACGAGATCGACACCGCCGGTCACATGTTGACGATCAAAGACGGGAACGAGATCGTCAAAAACAAAATAACCGGTACCGGAGGGTTGACCAAAAGAGGGGCTGGCCAACTTCAACTTTGGGCCACGCAAACCTATACCGGCACCACGGATATCCAAGGGGGTGAGCTCATGGTCGGGAACGGCTACGGTGGAGGAAGGTTGCATAACGACTCGATCATTACGGGATCGGGTGCCGGTACGCTTACGATCAATAAAAAGAACGGGGTTGGGATGGTGGCGAACAATGTCATCACCGGCCCAGTCAATGTGCACATAAAAACCGGCAACATATCATTCGGGGGTATAAGCGACTACTCCGGCGCAACCACGATTGATGCCGGGGCGTGGCTGACCGTAAACGGTGTCGCTACCAACACCGTCATAACGGTCAATGGTGCAGATGCACGAATAGCCGGCGATGGCTTTGTGGGGGCGATAGGCTTTGGAGACGATGGCGGCAAGCTGGAACCCGGAAACCTCATAACCGGCGGCTACGCTACTTTTGACACGGGTGATGTGGATATGACCTCTGCCGGGGCGGTGAGCTTGGAGATTAAGTTGGGCGGGCCAACGGCGGGTTTTGACTATAACCGGCTCAGGGTGGCTGGCACAGTCAATCTCGCCGATGCGGATCTAAATATTTCACTGGCCGCTGGCTATACGCCCGACGCGACCAATACGTTCATTCTCGTTGACAACGATGAAGCCGACCCCATCGTGGGAACATTCAACGGTCTCCCCGAAGGGTCTACCGTCACCCTCGGCGGGGTGGACTTCACACTCACCTATGTGGGCGGGGACGGGAACGATGTGATATTGAGCGTGCCGATACCGCCCTCCGTCGAGATTACATCGTCTGACATCGCGGAAGATGCCGACGATCTGATTATCACCGTTGGTTTCGAGGGTGTCGGCGCGGATACGTTTGCGCTCCAGTTTAAAGATAATTTGGTGCTGGGCGAGTGGTCGACGGTTGCAACGAGTCCTGTCAGCCCGGTGATCTACACCAATTCTGGAGCCAGCGCAGCCGGTTTTTACCGGATGGCGGTTGAACAGTAGGTCTGAACAGGATCAACAAGTTGAGGGATAGAGGTTAATCATAACAAAAAAGGAAAATAAAATGAAAAAGAGACTAACAACACTCAAGCTGGCCGCGTCGATGCTGGCCATTGCATTACTGGTTCCAATGGCGAATGCCACCGATGTAGCCAAGGCCAACAATACAGACAATCTCGACCAAGGCACCTCATGGGTTGGAGGCACGGGGCCGGGAACAAGCGATGTCGCCCTCTGGGACGCTACGGTGACAGCGGCCAATTCGACCTTGCTGGGCTCCGATCTGTCCTGGCAGGGCATTCGGATTGCCGATCCCACAGGAAACGTGACGATCGACGGCGGCAATAGCCTTACGCTGGGTGCTTCCGGCATCAACGCGACAAGCCTTTCCGGTTCGAAGGAGTTTCACTTGTTCAACTCGAAGGTGATTCTTGGTGCCAGTCAGGAGTGGACTTTCAGTGGATGGAACAATGCCGAGGTTGGCAACACTACCGCTGACGAGATCGACACCGCCGGCAATACACTGACCGTTCGGAACAGCGCCTCGATCTTTAAAAGCAAGATAACCGGAAGCGGAGGCCTGACCAAAAGAGGGTCCGGGCAGATCCAGCTATTGGGTACAAGCACCTACACCGGAACGACAGATATTCAGGGTGGCACGCTCATGATCGGGAACGGATGGGGTGCGGGAAGTTTGGCGGATGCCTCGACCATCACAGGATCAGGTTCCGGCACGCTCCAGCTCAATAAAAAGAATGGTAACAGCTATATCATGCGCAATACTATTGGTGGTGCCATCAAGGTGAACGTACATACCGGCGACATACGGTTGACGGCCACAAGTGGCTATACGGGTGCAACCACGATCGATGCCGGTGCGACACTGACGGTCAACGGCACCGTTACCAACACCATCATCACGGTCAATGGAGCAGATGCACTATTGGGCGGCGCAGGTCGGGTCGGCGAGGTTAACTTCGGGGTTAATGGCGGCAAGCTCGCCCCCGGAAATACCCTCGACGGTTACGGCACTCTCGATACGGGGGATGTCGATCTTTCCTCCGCAGGCACCGTGACGCTGGAGCTCATGCTTGGCGGAACGACGGGAGGCTTGAACTTTGACCGGCTCAGGGTGGCTGGCTCGGTTGATCTTTCCGGCCAGGAGCTGGGGCTTTCGCTGGCTTCCGGCTACACACCCGATGTGGGCGATGCCTTCGGCATCATCGACAACGATGCCGCAGATGCGGTCTCCGGAACCTTTTCCGGTCTCTCGGAGGGAAGCACCTTTACGCTGGGCAGCACCGAATTCAGCATCAGCTATGTGGGGGGGGATGGCAACGATGTGGTCGTGACCACCATTCCCGAGCCTGCTATCCTGGGGCTCATTGCGGCATCGGGGGCAGGGCTGGTTTTCCTGCGTCGCCTGATGATGTAGCAAGGTTCGACGGGAGGGACGAAAGGCGGATCACCGATCCGCCTTTTTTCGTATTCTACAGCCCGGCGGCGCGGCGGGTTTCGGG
>WFRA01000231.1 GCA_015486775.1 Kiritimatiellales bacterium
CCACCTACCTCAACGCCGAATACCATCCCGATGTAATCAGCCGGCTCACCGCAAACGGAAGCTGGGACGAGATCCAGAAAAAGCTGGGCTACCGGATCGAGCTCGTCTCCGCCACGCTTCCGGATTCGCTGGCCGCCGGTAGCGCCTTCTCCTTCGAGATCCGTCTAAAAAACAGCGGGTGGGCGCCCTTCTACAATCCGCGCCCCGTCTTTCTCCGGGTACTGTCGGGTTCGGTCGTCATCCAGCAGATCGAATTGCAGGCCGACCCCAGGTTCTGGCGACCGGAGGCCGGGGAGATCGTGCTCTCCAACTCCACCTACGCCGCCTGTACCATCGCCCCGGAAAACCTAGGGTTCGCGCTCTGGCTGCCCGACCCCTCGCCCGGGCTGCAATCGCTTCCGGCCTACTCGATCCGCCTAGCCAACGACGGGGTCTGGGACGGCGGCGCGGGGCACAACCTCCTCAAGCATCCCGCCGAGGAACCCCCCGGAAAAATCGTGGTCGATGGCAACCTGGACGACTGGAACATTCCCGGCGGCGCTTTCTACACCGATGCCCAGATCGCGGACGGAAGCCCGGCCAATTCCTCCTACGAGGCGGTCTATCTCACGAACGATGCCGCAAATCTATACATCGGGCTCGACACAAAAGGCGCCGGCGGCGGCGACATCGGCAACACCTGGACCCACAACATCTATCTGGACACTGACACAAATTCCACCACCGGATTCAATGCAGGCTGGATGGATCATGGCTACGACCGGATGATCCAATATGGCGATAGCGGCAACTCCTATTCCCTATTCGAATTTACCGGCACTGCACAGTCTTCCTGGGATTGGAACTTTCTGGGTCTGGTCAAATACGCCTACAGCAACGATATTGTGGAAATTTCCGTTCCGTTGTCCTTGCTCGGGATCTCCGGAAGCTCGTTCGTGGCGGAACTCAACGTCACTGGCTCCGGGGTGTCGACCGAGACCTGGGCCAGCCAATACGAATCCGACGCAAAGACCTTCAACCTCTCCACCTCGCCGCCCCCCACCAACCAGCTGTTCTCATACGAACCGGCCACCGGCAACATTCTCATGCGATGGAATGGCGAACCCAACGCCATCATCGCCTTCGACACTTCGGCGGATCTCCAGCGCTGGGACTTCCTGGGGAACGGCAT
Organism: Kiritimatiellales bacterium; assembly: GCA_015486775.1. Classification (GTDB taxonomy): domain Bacteria; phylum Verrucomicrobiota; class Kiritimatiellia; order Kiritimatiellales; family Pontiellaceae; genus Pontiella. Next base: position 1,172 of record WFRA01000231.1, read on the forward strand.
CCTCGACAGCGGCGGGGATCTCCTCTACATCGACCACCCGCCCGCATCCGTACCGCACCGATTCTATCGAGCCAAATAAACATAAGGAGCAAGACCATGAGAAACAAAACGCAAATCGCGACCGCCGCGCTGAGTGCGGCCCTTTCCCTGTCCGTCCAGGCGGATCTTTCGGGAACCTTCAAAACCATCGCGCTGGATGGCAACCTCGACGACTGGAGCAATCCAGCCGATGTCCTCTACGACGGTGCCGAAATCGGCGTGGGAACCCCCGCCAACTCCACCTACGAGGTGGTCTACCTCGCCAACGATGTGTCCTACCTCTACATCGGGCTCGACACGGCGGGAACCGGGGGCGGCTCCATCAGCAACACCTGGACTCGCAACATCTACCTGGATATGGACATGGATGCCGGTACCGGCTTCAATGCAGGCTGGATGGGGCACGGCTATGACCACCTGGTCCAGTATGGTGCCAGCGGGACTTCATACTCCGTGTATGAATTTATCGGTGCCACCCAAGCCGACTGGAGCTGGAACTTCCTTGGCCTGGTCTCCTACGCCTATAGCAACGACGTTGCCGAAATCGCCGTTCCCCTGTCGAACCTGGGTGCCGTGGCCGGCGACCCCTTCGTCATGGAACTCAACGTCAGCGGCAGCAACGTAACCACCGAAACCTGGGCCCATTCCGACGAAGCCTCCGCCGAAACCTACTTCTCCGCAGTGTTTAGCAGCGACTATCCCGCCATTGTGGTGGATGGATCTCTGGGCGAGTGGAACAACCCCGGCGACGTGCTCTATAACGACAGTGAAATCTTGGACGGGTCGCCCACCAACAGCTCCTACGAAAATGTGTATGTTGCAAACGATGCGTCAAAACTCTATCTCGGACTCGATACAAAGGGAGCCGGAGGGGGAAGCATCACCAACACCTGGACCCGCAACGTCTATCTGGACACGGATCTGGATGGCGGCACGGGCTTCAACGGGGGATGGATGGGGCACGGCTACGACCGCCTGATCCAATACGGTGCCGGCGGCGGTGCATATTCCGTCTACGAATTCACCGGAGCCACCCAGACCAATTGGACATGGAATTTTCTTGGCGAGATCACCTACTCCTACAGCAACGATGTCGTGGAAATGTCGGTCCCGCTCACCTCGCTGGGCTTGGCGCCCGGCGACTCCGTGGTCGTGGAGCTGAATGTTTCCGGAACCGGGGTGAGCACCGAAACCTGGGCCAGCGAATTCGAGTCCGGCGCAAAAACCTATGTCCTGCTCGACAACGGAACACTGGTGCCTATTGGAACCATTGCACTGGCGGGGCCGGTCTCCGGCGGCCAGGCCATGGTGCTGTCGTGGAACTCGGATGCCGGGCAATCCTACACCGTGGAATACAAAAACAGCCTGCCGACCGACCCCGCGTGGCTCGCCTACACCAACATCGTCTCCCCGGCCAGCGGGGGAATCGCGGTCACCACCACCGTCTCCCAGGCCGCCACCTTCTACCGGGTCGTCAGCCCGTAGCGTCCCGCACCATGGCCGAGAGTGGGAGCACTCCGATGCAGACCCGGAGTGCTCTCCCCGCCCGGTCTGGTACGGCTCGCAAAATAAAGTCGGTTTTGTTAAAAAAAAATCAATTTGGATAAAATATTGACCTTTGCGCGGGACGTACATTATTCCATTGTCTGATTCCTTGCATCAAATAAAAAGTGAGTGAGACGATGGATATAAGGACAGCAATCAAACCGGAGCTGGATCCGGGATTTGTTCCAGCGGTACTTTGGAACCGGGCATACCAGGCGAAAACCGAGGCATCGGGCAATCCGGTGGAGGTTGTGATCGCACTGGTTCGGCCGGACGATACCTGCACGGTTTTCAACACCCGCATCCTTCCGCTTTCAGCAGAGAACGAGGCGGACACCCTTCGCTATCTGGAGCGCATTCTCAAATTCCTGCTCTGGCAGCGCGGTGGCTCCAAGGTACTCATTGCGGGGTGCGATCCAATGGTTGGAAAACTGGCGGCGATTTATTCCCCCTCCGGAGCACGTAGTTTTGATTACGACTTTTTTGGCACCAAGACCTATCTCCAACCCCTGGAAATTCTAGCCTGCCCCGCCGCGGAAATCCCGGAAGCGCACGAGCTGCCGATCCCGCTGGGCCGCCACCTTGACGGCTGCCGTATCGGCTTCGACCTTGGTGGCTCCGACCGCAAATGCGCAGCAGTGATCGACGGCGAGGTGGTCTTTTCCGAAGAGGTAGAGTGGAACCCCTATTTCGAGAGCGATCCCGAATAC
>WFRA01000232.1 GCA_015486775.1 Kiritimatiellales bacterium
CCGGGCGCAGCTCGTCGATGCGATCCGCTCCTTCAGGGAGGGGCGCCCTCGGCTGGATTTTTCAAAAACATACAACATTGTCAATGCCCTTGTTGGAGCCCGAGAGAGCTTGGAACAGGGCGGAAAGGTCATTTCATTACCATAGAAGGATAAAAGTGGAACGGGAAAAATCATGACACGAAAAGAAGAGCGATTTGATTTAACAGGAAAGGTGGCGTTGGTTGTCGGTGGTGGCGGGTATCTTGGCGTGCCGACTTGCCGTGGGCTGGCAGAACACGGCGCGCATGTGGTCGTTGCCGATGTCCGAAAGGAGATGGCGGAAAAGGCAAGCATCCAGTTGGCGGCAGAAGGCCTTTCAATTGAAGCCATGGGTCTGGATATTGGCGATGAGGGTGCGGTTAAAGCAGCGATAGATGACATCGTAAGCCGCCACGGACATTTGGATATTGCTGTGAATTCGACGGCCAGGTCGACCGGCAAGCCGATGGACGAGATGGCCTTGGTTGACTGGGAAAAAGGGTTGCGTATTTCTCTAAGTGGTGCATTTGTACTTTCTCGCGAGGCTGGCCGAGTAATGGTTTCCCAAGGCAGTGGCAGTATCATTCAGTTTAGTAGCATGTACGGCAAGGTTAGCCCTGACCCGCGGATTTACGCACCCAATTTCAATGTGAATCCCGTGGACTACGGCGCGGCCAAGGCGGGTATCTTGCAAATGGTGCGGTACCAAGCCGTGATGCTGGGGCCGAAGGGCGTGCGGGTCAATGCCGTTGTTCCCGGACCCTTCCCCAATCCTGTTGGCCAGGGTGGTGATGCGGAGTTTGTGAAAAAACTTAGCGACAAAGTGCCCATGGCCCGTGTTGGCGATGCAGAGGAAATTGTCGGAGCGGTCGTTTTTCTGGCCTCTGATGCGGCCAGTTTTATAACAGGCACGGAAATCGTCGTGGATGGCGGCTGGACAGCCTGGTAGGCGAATAATTTAACAGCAGAATTAAAAAGGAGTTAGAAGCATGCAAATGAGACCAAGCAGAGTATTGAAGAAAATGCGGGCGGGCGAAGTGGCCACCTGTGTAAAACTGAATCTTTCAGATCCCGCAGTGACCGAGATCGCCGCATTGGCCGGATACGATTGTATTTGGGTGGATATGGAACACGTCCCGCACACGGACACCGACATATTGAACCATGTCCGTGCCGCGAAGATGCACGATATGGACACATTGGTGCGGGTGAAGCGCGGCAGCTACAGCGACCTCATCCACCCATTGGAAATGGATGCGTCCGGCATCATGGTTCCGCACCTGATGAGCCTAGAGGAAGCCAGGAAGATTGTCTACTACACCAAGTTTCATCCGGTCGGTCGGCGACCGCTCGATGGCGGCTATGCCGACGGTGGCTATTGCATGCTGCCTCCGGATGAATATATCAAGCAGGCCAATGACCAGCGGTTTGTAATTGTCCAGATCGAGGATCCCGAGCCGCTGGACGAGATGGAAGAGATCGCAAAGCTCGACGGCATCGACATGCTGTTTTTCGGGGCGGCCGACTTTAGCCAGGGGATCGGAACCCCGGCGCAGTTTGACAATCCCAGGATTGCCGACACCCGCAAGCGCGTGGCCGAAGTGGCCCGCAAGCACGGCAAGTTTGCCGGCACGCCCGGCGGTGTGGGCAACTTCGACGAGCTGGCCAACGAGGGCTACCAGTTCATCAGTGTCGGCGCGGATGTCTACGGTCTCGGCCTCTACTTCAAGGAAATCGTCGAGGGCATCAAGGGAACAAAATCCGGTTCGGCCAAAAGCGTCTACAGCGGAAAGTAGGGAATATTGAATATCGAACAGACGAACCGATGAACAGACGAACAAGGAATGTCGAATATTGAAGGCGAGCACAACGCAATTTGAACGAACTAAAACAGAGAGATTAAAATGCACGTCAAAGAACTATTAAGCTTAAAAGAGAAGGTTGTATTAATTACCGGTGGTGAGGGGAAGTATGGCCGGTGCCTGACGGAGGGGCTGGCGGAGGCCGACGCAAAGGTAATCACCGCCTCCCCTTTTCTGGACGAAGGGGAAAAGGTGGCGGCCATGTTCCGGGAACGGGGTTTGGATGTGGAGGCCGCATTTGTCGACCAGGCCGACCATGAATCGATCCTGAAACTCAAAGAGGAGCTCAAGGACAAGCATGGCCGGCTGGATGTGCTTGTCAATTGCGCCGTGGCTCGTCCGGTCAAGGGCTACAACGGGACGTTGGAGCAGTGGAAGCTCTCCATGGACATCAACGCGACCGGTCTGTTCGACATCACCCGCGAAATGGCCGACCTCATGGCGCAGGGCGGCGGAGGATCCATCGTCAATATTGCCTCCATGATGGGCATGTTCGGCCCCGACCTGACGAACTACGAGGGCTTGCCGGAAAAATGGAAGGATCAGTCCGCGGACTATTTCTTCCACAAGGGCGGCATGCTCACCCTCACGCGCTATCTTGCAAGGATGCTTGGCGACAAAAACATCCGCGTCAACGCCATCAGCCCCGGCGGGATCTTTGCCGGACAGCCAGAGCGGTTTGTCGAAAACTATACCAAGAAGGTGCCCGTCGGCCGTCTGGCCAACAACGACGACATCAAGGGGCCCGTCGTCTTCCTCGCTTCGCAGGCCTCCGCCTACATCAACGGCGAAAACATCCTGATGGACGGCGGAATGCACGCCTAAGAAAGGCAAGCGAAAAGAGGATTCGTGCGATTAGCGAGATTAGTGATCGAAAAACATGGTGAATGGATCGCGAATTTCGCAAATCACGCGAATTTGGAGAAATCAAATAAAGGGAAACGACTATGTACAGAACCGTTCTAATCTGTTTGTTCACAGCCTGCCTGAGTCCGCTCTTTGCGGAAGAGCCATCCCTCGAGGCTGTTCGCCCGCATGCCATCCAGGTTTTGCAGACCGAGCTGCACAACGGAGACCAGTGGGTCAAGGTGCATGCCGCCGAGATGTTGCTACAAATGGGCTATGCCGACGGCATCGAACAAGAGTTCCGGCAGGAGCTGGCCCTGCACGGCGAAGAGACGAAATACCGGATCGGCATCCGGCGGGTACTGGTCCGCACGGCGATGCTTCCCGAAAAACGACAGCAATGGATCGACCAGATCAAGACCGTCTTTTTCGATCCGAATGCCCCGGACCGGATGACGGCCATCGAGACGCTGGGCAAGCTTCATGTCCCGTTGGCGGACGGCGAGAAAACGACCGTTGCGCAATATGCGCAGGCCGAGCAGGATCCCTTCGCCTTTTGGATCCTGGCGCAGAACGGAAGCGAGGAAGCCGTAGCGGAGCTCGAGCGCATGAAAGAATCGGACGATGCGTTGCTGGCGTTCCGGGCCAGTTATTGTTTGAAAAAGCTTCGGCCCATATCCGAAGAGGAGTGGCTGGAAGCGGATGGCCTGGAGCAAGCCAAAGCCGCATTGAAGAGCGAAGATGCAACGGAGCGAAAAGAGGCCTGCCAGATGCTGGGTAGGTTCGGGACGGCGGATCTTCGCGGTCTGTTGGTTCCGCGGCTCAAGGACACCGACCCGGATGTTCGCATCTATGCGGCCGGTGCGCTTCTGCGGATCGAACGGCGGCGGGACGGCGGCATCGGGGTGCTGGATTGGGCGGTCGTTTTCGGCTATGCCCTTGGCATGCTCCTGATTGGATGGCACTACAGCCGGAAAACCAAAACGATTGACGACTACCTGCTGGGCGGGCGGGACATGAAAGCGTGGATGGTGGGTTTGTCCCTGTTTGCCACGCTCTTGAGCACGATCACATACATGGCGTATCCGGGGGAAATCATCAAGCACGGCCCGATGATTGCCGCCGGGTTGATCGGGACGCCGCTGGTCATCTGGATCGTGGGCTGGTTCCTCATTCCGGCCTTCATGAAAATCCGGGTCACCAGCGCCAACGAAATCCTTGAAATGCGCATGGGGCCGAGCGTCCGCTTGCTGGGCAGCTTCTTCTTTCTGGCTCTCCGGCTGATGTGGATGGCCATGATTATCTACATCACCACGAAAGCGGTGCTGGGTCCGGTGCTGGGTCTCGATCCGAAATACTTTCCAGTGGTCTGTTTCCTGCTCGGCGCAATCACCGTGGTCTACACCTCCATGGGGGGATTGAAGGCCGTGATCCTCACCGATGTCATCCAGACCTTCATCCTCTTCTTCGGCGCGATCCTCTCCATCGTTCTGATCACCATCCATTTCGGAGGATTTTCATGGTTCCCAACCCATTGGGAACCCCATTGGGATCCGCCGGTTTTCTGGTTCGATTCCAATGCCCGGGTAACGTTTGCCGGTGCCATCATGATGGGGGTTTTCTGGCAAATCTGCACGGCGGGATCCGACCAGATGGCCGTGCAGCGCTATCTCTCCACCAGCAGTGTCAAGCAAGCCCGCTCGGCTTTTACCACCTCGATGGGTGCCGGCGTGCTGGTGCAGCTCCTGCTCGCGTTGCTGGGATTTGCCCTGGTCAGCTATTTTATCGCCAATCCCCAGGAGCTGGCCGACGGGATGGATATCCAGGCGGATGCCGACCAGATTTTCCCCCAGTTCATTATCAGCTCCCTGCCGGTTGGAATCACCGGCCTGGTCGTGGCCGCGTTGCTGGCCGCAGCCATGTCGAGCCTCTCTTCCGGGCTGAACTCTGCTGGAACAATTATCACCGTCGATTTCCTCGACCGCTTCGGGAGGAAAAAGCTGGATGAAAAATACCACATAAAACGCGCCCGGGCCGTCTCCTGGGTGATCGGCGCGGCCATTGTTGCCTTGAGCCTGCTGGTCGGCAACGTGGAGGGAAACCTTCTCGAAGTCATCAACAAGGTTGGGAACCTTTTGGTCGCCCCGCTATTCCTGCTGTTTTTCATGGCGATGTTTGTACCGTTTGCCAACACGGCGGGAGTTTGGGTCGGCGCGGTCGTCAGTGTTGCGGTGGCGGTGGGCATCGCCTTCTACGAATGGCTAGGCCTCAGCTTTATCTGGATCATGCCGTGCTCGCTGATCTTCGGCGTTGTTGCCGGGTGCCTGGCCAGCCTGCTGACCGGCGGGAATAAAAAATGGAAAGAAGATTAACCTGGCCGAAACTTTGCCGGAGAAAATTTTTATCCGCTCCAAACGAATGACTGCCGCTTTAAAGTGGGAGGTGTACTACGTGAAGCTGAAAAATAAAATAGGTTTAATTCCCGCAGTCCAGACAGTTCTGTTTTTGATGGTTCTGTTTATTGCAACATCGGCTCCGGCCGGGGCAATCGACATTGGGTCGCGGCTGGAATTGTTCGTTGACGACTATTTGGTCGCGAACATGCAGAACGCCGAATATAAAATGCACCCGCCGGTTGAACAGAAGCCTTCGAACTCGCCCCTGCCCAAACACACCGGTTATATGACCGTGCTCAAGGATGGTGATTTATATCGAGCCTACTACCGCGGTACTTATCCCGGATTCAAGGGGATCAGGAATTATTTCGAGGAACATCCCGACGAGGTGGAACGTTATGCCAAGCTTTCCGGCCTTTCGCCCGCTAGGCTGAAAACAGGCAAGTGGTTTGCCGGACATCCAGGTGAGTGCACATATTATGCCGAGAGCAAGGATGGAGATGAATGGGAGTTTCCAAACCTCGGAATATATGAATTCGAGGGCACGACGAAGAACAATGTCGTTTTAGCCAATACCCCTCCGCTGAGCACCAACTTCTCGCCCTTTATTGATACGAATCCCAATGCGGACAAATCCGAACGATACAAGGCGCTGGCCGGTCACCCCGGCTACGGCGATAGACGCGGCGCTAAAGGAACCGGACTTCACGCGTTGGTGTCGTCCGATGGCATTCACTGGAAAGATATCGGCGAGGTCATTCCGTACCCCAAAGGGGCTTCCCATGCGTTCGATTCACAAAATGTTGCATTCTGGTCTGAAGCCGAGCAGTTGTATGTTTGCTACTTCCGGTCCTGGTGGCATTTTAGCGACAACTCGGACGAGGCTCCGCGCACCGGTTCTGCAGAAATGTCTGAACAACATCCCGATGCGGGCAAGGCCGACCAATTGCGGTCGATATCGCGCACCACATCACCGGATTTCAAGACCTGGAGTACACCGGTGGAGATGAAACCGAACCTGCCGGGCGAACATCTGTACACCAACCAGACACATCCCTATTTTCGTGCCCCGCACATCTACATCGCCCTTCCAACCCGCTACGCCAAGGGCCGGCTCGGAACAAAAAAGGTGGATGGCATGCTTGGGTCCACGGATATCCTTTTTATGAGTTCGCGTGCCGGCTCGACAACCTATGACCGCACATTCAAGGAAGCGTACATTCGCCCCGGGCTGGATATTGAGCGCTGGAAAAGCAGGGCGAACTACGTTGCCTTGAATGTCCAGCCCACGGGACTGAACGAGATGTCTATCTGGCATCAGGGTAACGGGCACCGGTATGCGCTCCGCACCGATGGGTTCATCTCGATAAACGCCGGGATCGAGGAGGGCCAGATGACAACCAAGCCCATTTCTTTTTCCGGCCACCAATTACAGCTTAATGTCAGCACGTCGGCTCTCGGGAGCGTGCGGGTGGAAATATCGACCGCCGCCGGCGATCCGATCGAGGGCTTTGGTCTGGATGACTGCGA
>WFRA01000233.1 GCA_015486775.1 Kiritimatiellales bacterium
ATGGAATAGCCTGTTATCCCGACGGCGGCAAGCAGCGCAAACGCACAGGTGAGATTCATGAAGCTACGAAAATGGAAATCGCGAAAATGGTGGAGGGGAATAAAAAAACAGCCCCCCGCAACCAGTAGCATTCCCGCGACGCATTGGGTGGAGATTTGATTCCCCCGCCCCAGGAGGAATCCAACCATTGGAACCAGCAGAAGCGGGATGGCGCGGGCCAGCGGGTAGGCCACCGATATGTCGCCTGATCGGTAGGCGCCGCCGATGGCGGCATAATTTAGTGCGAGGAAAAATCCTGTAATGGCAACGAGACCCCAAACAAGCAATGGAATTTCCCGGAGAAGATTAAAGGATGGGATCAGGGCAGGAACCAAAACCACGGTTCCCGCAAGGCTGGCCATCAGAAAAAAACCGGTCGTTGGATGCTTTTTCTTGCACAGCAGATTCCATCCTGCGTGCATAAAGGCAGATAGGGCAATTAGAATGAGGGCGGTTGAAGACATTGATTGGGTACCTTGTGGTTCCTGTTTTACCATCTATATATAGCACGACCCCCCGAAAGGGGGATGCTATGTATAATCCTCGGATTGTAGCTGATCCAGATAGTCTTCTGGATTGATGTCCTCGGGGATCGCGTAGCCAGGTGCATCATGCGACATGACCCGACCCAGCTTTTCGCGCTTGATCCAGAACTGGGGTTGCTTTTGGGCGAGCGCGATACTGCGGATGTGGCGGGTGATGCGGTGGAAGTTGGAAATATAGCTGTTGAATAGAATGCCGGCGATCGGCGTGATGCTCTTTTCCTCGATGCGTTTGAAGTGGGCATTCTTCACGGCGATAGCCGTTTGGGCATATTTTTCTCGTAATTCCAGAATCTCCTTGGCCATTTGCTGGAAATCGCCCACATCTGGATCGAGGGACTCAATGACCTTGGCCAGCAGCCCTCCGACCGCCTTCTCGATGGCCAGCCAATCCTCGACCAGTTCCGGACCAAAGCGTGCCGTAGGTAGGGTGCGCTGGCGTTGTGCAATATTGGAGAGATCCTCGATATGGTCGCCGATGCGTTCGAGATCCGACATGCAGCGGTCAATGTGTTCGATCAAAATGGACTGGCGCTTGGAAAGGTATTGCCGCGTGAGCTCCTCGAGATAGCTGCCCAGGGCGGCCTTGATGTAGTTGATGCTGTTTTCGTTCACCTTGATGCGCTCCACGCAGCGAGGGTTGTGTCGCAAAAACTCCTCCGTCGCCAACGAGAGGCTCTGGGCGCAGATTCTGGCCGTGCGCCGGAGCTCGTGGAGGCAGGCGCAGATTACCTCTTCTGGGCGATCCAGCAGCTTGTTGTCCAGGAAGCTCGGTTGCGGCTCCGGGGTCTTCGATGGAACAATCCATGCGAGCAACTTGGCATAGCTGGAAATAAAGGGGAGTAGCAACAATGCGCTGAGAACCATCTTGATGGTGTTGACGTTGGCCGCCTGGTGAATAAGATCGGGGCTACTCAACGGGATGTAACGGTAAACCAGCGGGGCAACGGCAATCGCCGGAATTGCACCGAGTACGTTGAATAGGAGATGGGCAACCGCCGCCCGTCGAGCATTGACAGAGGTGCCAATGCTGCCCAGCAGGCCCGTCATGCAGGTGCCGATGTTCGCTCCGATCAAGATCGGGTAGATGCCGGAAAGGTCGGTGATCGCCCCGGCGGAAACCATGGCGAAGCCCATGCCGATCACCGCGCTGCTACTCTGAACCACGGCAGTAATAAGTGTTACCACGAGCGAGCCGAGAACCAGGCCGGAAAAGGTGTTGCCATTGATTTGGGAAAGCAGGGGAGCCAGTTCGGCGCGGTAGGGTTCGATGGCTCCGCTCATCGTGGACATGCCAAGAAACAGCAGACCAAACCCGATCAGCCCCAGTCCGCCGTGCTTAAACACCGGCTTGCGGGCGACCAGATGAAGGACGAGCCCCATAAAAATAACCGGCAGCGCATAGTCGGCAAGCTTGAAGGAAAAGAGCTGCACGGAAAAGGTGGTTCCAATATTTGCCCCTAATATGGGGGCGATGGACTGCATCAACGTCATTAGACCAGCATTGATGAAGCCGACGTAAAGCACCACCGAGGCGCTGCTCTGGATGAAGAAGCCGATCAATGTGCCGAAAACCAGCCCCGAAAAACGATTGTCCGTCGCCTTGCTCAGCATGGTTCGCATGCGGTTTCCGACGGCATCGCCAAGCGCTTGGCTCATTGTGCCCATGCCAAAAATGAAAAGAGCCAGCCCACCCAAAAGTTCGAATATTGAAAATGTCATCTTTCCCGCCAATAAGATTGGCTTGTCCTTTATCGTTATCGGACAGCCAACCATTCGAGGATGATGGGCAAGCCGACGGAAAACCACAATGGACAAAACAATATTC
>WFRA01000234.1 GCA_015486775.1 Kiritimatiellales bacterium
GAGACAGATCTTGAAGACGGGGGGGCGGGCCAGTTCGACATACCTGCGGTCTTCCTCGGAGAGCTGTTCCATGGGGATTTTCCGTTGCCTTCCCCGGCGCCCCTCGAGCACGGCCTTGCCGGCGATGGTGGTTACGAAGCGGGCCTGGATCTCCTTCCCGTTGATCTTCCAGGTGCGTTCCGTTTCGGTAACGGTGTCGCTGGTTTTTATTGCGGGGGCGGGCTTCTCGACCCCGGCGAGTTGGTTGGTTGCGGGCAGGGCGCCCGTGTCGTAGTCGGAAAAAACGGGGCCGTTGGTGACGCAGGCTTCGCCCGGGACGAGATCCACGAGGATTTTGTCCTGCAGGTCGCGCGAAACCTCGGCGGTCTTGAAAATGGGCAGGACGGGGTTCCCCTGGGGCCCCCGCTCGTATTTTTCCCCTTTCACCTCCACCAGGAGCATGGCGCAGAAGATGCCGCCGGGCGACTCGCCGATCAACACGTCCATGTCAACCGGCTCGCCGGCTTTCAGCGTAATCCAATCCCCTACGATGGAACCGTTATTGCCCAGCCAGTAGCGGTTGGAGTCGGGCGAATGGGTTTGCCATAGCGGGGAAAAGAAGGTCTGGGAGTTGTTCCCGTTCCCCGAGCCGTCGGGCTTGTCGTGCCAGCAGGCGCTGAGCACGATCTTTCCGTCCACCCGGATCATCATGATGTCGTCGGCAAAGCCCCAGAACCGGAAGGTGATGTCGTCCTTGTACACGAGCTGCCCCTCGTAGTCCACGGCCCACAGCCAGCCCCCGGTGTCGGGCTCCCCGAAGGCGGCGGGCGCCGCCGTCGAAAACATCGGGGGGATCATGAAGGTGGTGGCATAGAGTTTCTTTGGCGAACGGTAGTAGCGCGAAAAGACGGAGGGTTTCCAATTGTTACGGAAAAACTTCATCAACAGCTTGTGATAGTTATCCGGATCCATTCCCGCCATCAGGGGTTTTCCGCTCCGATCCCGCTTGAAATCGTAGAAGGTGCCGACAAAGTCGTTACCGATCGTCTGGCCTCCGCCGAAGATGGTGACCTTTCCGAGGTCGGGCATCAGGTCGAACCCGCCGATGCCGCCGCCGAGCCCCTCGGACATGCCGGACATTTCCGGAAGCTGGATGTCGGGCATGTTCGCCTTCTGGATCGGGGTCACGATGCGGGTGGTCGGCTTGGGCTTGGAGGATTTCTTCACCCTCACCTTTGGTTTCTTGAGTTTCATCTTCGGCCGCTCCACCGCCTTGGGCGGCTCGAACTCGACCTCCTTTTGCCTCACCACCGTAAAGACCACGAACATGCCCGCCAGCAGGAACAGCGAAGCATGAATCAGGATGCTCAGCAGCACGGCGGTCGGCGTTCCCTTGGATATTTTCGTACCCTTCTTGCTCTTTTTATTATTCTGCCTGCTCATAAATAAACTCCTGTATTCTGGATGCGGTAAGCATTGCCCGGTTCTCCACAATAGGTGATGGAAAAACCCTTATGCCCTCCGCTGTCTCTTTTTTCAAGCTGTTTTCCAACCAAAAAGAGAGAGAAATGGATCTAATTTTACGGGGCATCTGCACCCAAGAATCATGTCCCTCGGAGATTGCGGGGTCGCCCGGGCTGTGCTTTCCATATTTTCTGTTTTTTTTCTTTTATATGAGCGAGGACAATAATATATTCCGACCCGGTTGATCGAGGAAGCCCGCCCGCGCGGATAAAAATGGCGGAGGCGGTGTGCTTCCAGATCGAGGAAGAGAGCTGGAAAACAACGAACGGGAGAAGAAAAATGAGGGAAAACAAAGCAAGGTTGGGAATGGTGGTTCTGGCGGGCATCTGGATGGTGGTATCTGCCCATGCGGCAGTTGTCGAAATAAATAACACCTTTACCGGACTTAGTTCCATAGATGGTTGGTACAGCCTTCAGGGTGCCGATGGTGCCAAATACCGGAATGGTTCTGGCCCTCGTTATGATTATTGGGACGGAGATGATTCAACATCTCAGGTTGCACGGGCAAGCTCAGAGTCCAACGACGTTGTCGCCGCCGGAGGAACCATTACCGGGGATGGCCTGCTTGCGGATGGTGCCCTATGGTTTGATGTGCATGATGGCACCAAGGGGAATGAGTATATTGCCTTTAATCTCAGCGGCACGATGGAGGAGGGCGAAACAATCACCTTTAGTTATGATGTTTATAACGATGCCGACTACTATAGTTATACAGAGGGTCAGTTGTGGGATATGACAACAACCAATAAACTGGCCGATGCTGACGGTGCGGACAATGGAAATGGCTGGATTATCATGAAAGCTCGCTCTGCGGTCGACTACCATCCACACGGTTGGTACGTATCCTATACCGCAACGGCTGCCGAAGAAGGCCATACATTGGCAATCGTTTTTCGTGAATGGGCAAATTCAAATAAACGCGATCCGTATATAGATGATATCAGTGTGACTTCGTCCGTCGCTCATCCTGAAGACCTGTACAATGCGTGGGCTTTGGACGAGGGTTTGACAACAAACAACAATGCCTATGCGGCGGATCCCGATGGCGATGCGCTGGACAACTTGGCCGAGTATGCGCTGGGCGGACAGCCGACCAATCCGGCAAACCAGGGCATTGTCTCGACATACGGCATGATGGAAGAGGGCGGAACCAATTGGATGGCCTATGTCTATGCCATGCGCTCCGACGCTTCGCTCCGCGGGCTGGATTATTATCTCGAAACCTCCACCGACCTCGTGGTTGCCGACTGGACCAACGGCAACTACGAGGTGGTCGGAACCCATGTGACCGGCGGTGCTTTCGACTATGTCACCAACCGGGTTCCAACCCTTGGAGAAACCGAGCAGTTCCTGCGTGTGGGTATTGAACTGACCCCGTAGGGATCGGAGGGCAAGTTGGGGAATGGCCAGAGCCGCCCGGCGGGTCCTGGCCATTTTCTTTATCAATCAGGAAGGAACGGAATGAAAAGAATCCTTAAACCTCTCTTTTTGCTGGGCATGTTTGCGGGGGCTTCCGTCCATGCGGCGATTGTTCCGCTCGACAATACCTTTACCGGTCGGAGTTCCGTGGAGGGATGGCATGCTTTTATGCTGCCGCCCAAGGCGACCGCCACCCCGCTTGTTTCCTACTCAAACGGAGCGGGGCCGCGATGGGACTATTGGGACGGCGACGACGCGGTGCCCCAGGTTGCCCGGAGCAGCTGGGAATCCAATGCCGTGGTGGCGGCAGGCGGAACCATCACCGGAGACGGGATGCTCGCCGACGGGGCGCTGCGGTTCAATGCGGTGGATGGAACCAAGGGAAACGAGTACATCGCCTATGAACTCGACGGCGCGATGGAGATGGGCGAAACCATCACCTTTAGCTTCAACGCCTTCAACCAGGCCGACTACGGGTTCATGGTGCAGGCGCAGTTGTGGGACTTGACCGATCCGAGGGAACTGGCGGCGGGCAAGTGGGTCACGGTGCTGGCCAACAGCAAGCCGAACTACAAGCCCTGCGACGGCTCGGTCTCCTATGCGGCGCTGGGCATCGACGACGGCCACCGGCTGGCGATCGTCTTTCGCGAATGGGGGAACAAAAGCAAGCGCGATCCCTGCATCGACAATATCCGCGTGGCTTCGAGCGCGTATCGCGAGCCGCCCCGCACGGCCCGGTTCCCGGGAACGGCTCTTCGTCGGCACGGGGAGGACGGGGTGGATACCTACCGCATTCCCGGATTGGACACGACCACCAACGGAACGCTGGTGGCGGTCTATGATGTGCGGCACGACAGTCGCTTTGACTTGCAGGGGAATATCGATGTCGGCATGAGCCGCAGCACGGACGGCGGCAAGAGCTGGGAGCCGATGGAGATTATCCTGGATATGAAAACCTGGGGCGGATTGCCGGAGGAGCAAAACGGTGTGGGCGATCCCTGTGTTCTGGTGGATCGTTCGGACAACACGATCTGGGTGGCGGGACTCTGGGCGCACGGAAAGCCGGGGGAGCGGGTCATCCAGGCTTCGGAACCGGGGCTGGATCCCAAGCGGTCGGCGCAGTGGGTGCTGGTGAAGTCGGAGGATGACGGCAAGAGCTGGTCGAAGCCGGTCAACATTACCCGCCAGGTAAAGGATCCAAAATGGAAGCTGGTTTTCCAGGGGCCGGGAAAAGGCATCTGCATGAAAGACGGAACGCTGGTTTTCCCCGCGCAGTTTTGGGATGCCGACAACGTTTCCTTTTCGACGGTTGTCTGGAGCCGGGATCATGGAAAAAGCTGGCATTGCGGAACCGGCGCAAAACCGAACACGACCGAGGCGCAGGTGATCGAACTCAATGATGGAAGCCTGATGCTCAACATGCGCGACAACCGAAACCGGAAGGACAAGTCCGCCACCAATGGCCGGTCGGTGGCGGTGACCACCGATTTGGGAAAAACCTGGACGGAGCATCCCACCTCGCGCGGCGCCCTGCCGGAGCCGGTCTGCATGGCCAGTCTCATCAAGGATGATTTTTTGGTGGATGGCGAACGCAGAAGCCTCGTGCTTTTCAGCAATCCCGACTCAAAATTCCGCCGCGAGCGGATGACGATTAAAGCCAGTCTTGACGATGCGCAAACCTGGCCACCGGGAAACCGGCTGCTGTTGGATGCAGGGAAGGGC
>WFRA01000235.1 GCA_015486775.1 Kiritimatiellales bacterium
CGACCGCGTATGGAATAGCGGATGGATGGCTGCACGCACCATGTGCGGCATCTACGAGGAAAAGCCGGGCAAAGATTTCCTCATCATCAGAGGGATCAGCAGAGGGGTCAGCAGAGGGGTCAGAACGCTTTTTTCATCATTTATGCCGCCCGCTTCATCAGAGAGTCTCTTCTCAGACGCGGGAACAGTTGAACCCGAGGTTCCCCGCACCTTTTCGCGACCATGAATTCCTCGCCCTCGCTTCCCCGTCGGCAAGTCGAAGTCAAGCGGGACGCTTAACCTTTGCAGAATTTCGAACGAGATACCGAAGCGATGTCCTCATCGCTCGCCCGGGCAGTGGATAATATCGGATTAACTTGACCCGTTACAGTACTCACACCCGCTCTCTTCGTTCGCTTAAGACACAGAGCCGCAAAGAAGGTGGTTTCTGGCTACTATGATTCTCTGTGGCTTCGTGGCTCTGTGTGAAACAATTGCCGTCTGCGTCAGCCTCACATTCGTGTCTATTCAGTTTAATCCCATATAACGCGACGGGGGTGTCGCGCCCACGCAGATCTCGGAGGAAAGCCCGACGGAGAGTAACGCAAGCGTCCCGCTTGCTTTGGAAACCGAGACGGATTGGCCTACCTTCTTGCGCAGGTATCCTGTGAACGCCGAGCCCCAGCTCGGCTAAAAAGAAAACCCACACAAAAACAAGATAACGAACGGACATCCTTTCCTGCTATCAAAGGGAAAGTAACGAACAGAACATTAAAACATCGGGCCGAGCCATTCGCCCCGATTAAACCGTAGCGATTACCCGGGGTAAATTTGACTGAAATATCCTCAAAAAGAGCCGTTTTATCGAAACGCATTGTAATTTTTGAAGTGGCAATCATAAGTTTACACCTGCATTGAATCGTAATATTTTCAAAATTGAAGGCGCTTTTATGGCAACATCGTCCCTAAGAACCGACTGAAAATTGCAATCAAATACATCGCATTGCAACGAAGCTTAGCGACGACGAACAATTTCGAAAAGACAGACACCGGTGGCAACGGAAACATTGAGGCATTCAACAAACCCAGCCATTGGAATCGATAGTAGGAAATCGCAATGCTTCATCGTGAGTTGGCGCATTCCTTTGGCCTCAGAACCCATCACGAGAGCCAGCGGACCGGAAAGGTCGGCCTTATATAAATTTTCGGTTCCTTTGTGATCGGAGGTTCCGACAATGCGCACTCCATGATCTTTTAAAACATCCATGGTGCGCGCGAGATTCGTGACGCGAAAGATCGGGGTATGCGTTGCACCGCCACAGCTAACGGAAATTGCGGTGTCAGTTACAGCCACCGAACGGTCTTTCGGAATAATGACGGCATCCACTCCTGCGCCGTTAGCTGACCGCAAGCAAGCGCCCAGATTATGCGGATCTTGCACGCAGTCCAAAATCAAAATGAGCGGATTCGGGGCCTTCTCTAACAAATCAGGCAACTCCGACTCATCCATAACCATGGGTTTAGAACCTGACGCATGAATATTCTTTCTTGCGTAATTCTTGTTTCGCCCAAAGTCTGACCCGCGTTTTGAAAATTGTTTCTTTCTTCCGCCCACTGATCTCATCCTCATTAACAAATCTCATGTAGAACGCATTTTTCTGAGTCAGGAGCTGGTGTCACTAGGCAATACACAGTACGCATTAATGCACCTTCCGCAGATGGGAGGGGAGGATGCGTAGCTGGTCGCGGTATTTGGCAACGGTGCGGCGGGCGATGCTGATGCCCTGCTCTTCGAGAAGCTTCACGAGCTTGGCATCGGAGTAGGGCTTCTTTTTATCCTCGGCGCGGACAATTTCGCCAAGCGCGGCCTTTACGCTCTCGTTGGAGACCAGCCGACCGTCGGTGGTCTTTACGCCGGGGGTGAAGAAATATTTCATGCTGAGCAGGCCGCGCGGGGTCTGCATGTATTTCCCGGCGGTGGCTCGGCTGATGGTGGTTTCGTGCACCTCCAGCAGCTCAGCGATCGTCCGCATGTTCAGCGGCTTGAGCTCCGAAACGCCGTGGTCGAAAAAATCGCGCTGGATGCGAACCACCTCGACGGCAATGCGGTAGATGGTGCTCATCCGCTGGTCGATGCTCTGGATAAACTGCTTGGACTTGGTGATCTTCTCGCGGATGTAGCTCTTCACCTCCTTGGAGGTTTTCGGATCCTTGAG
Organism: Kiritimatiellales bacterium; assembly: GCA_015486775.1. Lineage (GTDB taxonomy): Bacteria > Verrucomicrobiota > Kiritimatiellia > Kiritimatiellales > Pontiellaceae > Pontiella. Next base: position 2,196 of record WFRA01000235.1, read on the forward strand.
CATCTGCAGATATTTCTGGCTGATGAACAGGCGCGGATAGGGCTTCTTGTTCTGCGTGATCACATACTCGTCGCCTTTCTTCTCGACGATGATCTCGGGCGTGACATATTCGATCCGGGTCTCGCTGAAGTTGCGCCCCGGCTTGGGGTCGAGCTTGGCCACTTCTGCCGCCAGCTCCTTGATGCGCTCGGGCGTCAGCCCCATGGCTCGGGCAATCTCTTCGTATTTATGGCGCCCCAGCAGATCGAGATGGTCGGCCACCAGCTGGTACTCCTGCGTGCTCTCCTTGCCCGCGCGCCTGAGCTGGAGCAGCAGGCATTCGCGCAGGTCGCGCGCCCCGACGCCCGGCGGGTCGAAGTCGTGGATCGTGTCCAGAATCTTATCGAGCGTCTCGGCCGGAAAGTTCGGAAGCGCCAGCAGATCCTCGACATCGAGCTGGAGATATCCATCGTCGTCGATGTTACCCACCACGATTTCGGCGATCTTCTTTTCGTAGTCGCTCAGCCCCGAAAGCGAGAGCTGTTCAAGCAGCTGGTCGTGCAGCGAGGAGACCTCGGAGAGCGAGTCCATCATGTACTGGTATTTTTCCTCGGCATCGCTCCCGCCGGCCACCTGGCGGTTCTCGTAGAAATTGTCGCCCCACTCCTCGCCCAGCGCCGCCAGCTTCTCGAACTCGTTGTCGAACTCGTCGCGCTCGACATCCTTGGTGCCCTGCTCGATCTCGATCTGCTCGTCGGCCACCTCCTGGGTGGCTTCGAGCGTGGGGTTCTCGGAAAGCTCCTGCTTGATCATCTGCTGCAGGTCGAGCAGCGGCATCTGGAGGATTTCCAAAGATTGGAAAAGATGCGGAGCAAGGGTTTGCTGCATCTTCATTTCTTGACTTAAAGCTAATCCGGGCTGAGCCATAGTGAGAACCTAGCCCCTTCTACGCATTTTTCAAGCCATCTTATGAAATATCCCGACCGAACCGTTGCTTTCCGGCCATTCGTTGCTATTCTTCCGTTTTGCAACACTGGAGAATCCGCCATGAAAAAAATCCTGTTCGCCTGCCTCGCAACTCTCTGCTCCACCGCCTCGATCGCGCAGCCCGTCCCCGCCGACGCCATTCTGGAATTTGTCCGGACCAAACTGCCCAGCGATCCACTCAAGCTGACGGGCACGCTGAAGGTGCGCACCAAGAAGGGCTTCACCAAAACCAGCCTGCCCGTCGAGATGGATCTCGACTGGGGCGCGGAAAAACCTACCGCCAACTATCGGATTGGCGGCGAGTCGCTGGCCATCACTTGGAACGACGATATCCCCAGCTATGTTTTTTCCAACCCCCGGAACAAACCCACCTCCGGCATCCTCGGCACCGGCCTCACCTGGGCCGACCTGAGCTTTTCCGTCCTCTGGTGGCCGGACTCCCAGCTGGTTGCCGAGGAAAAGAAAATCAATCGCGCCTGCTTCGTGGTCGAAGTGCCCGTGCCGGAATCGGACGAGACGATGCGCCTCTGGATCGAAAAGAAGATGGGCATGCTGCTCGAAGCGCAGACCCTCGACGCAAACCGGAAAATGATCCGCCGCCTGAAAATCAAGAGCATCAAAAAGATGAACGGCATGTGGGTGGCCAAGGATCTCGAACTGCTCGACCAAAAAACAGGAAACAAGACCATGCTGCAAATCACCGACTTGCAATGGAAAAAGAATCCCAAACCCGCCGCCACCGCCTTCGACCCGGCGGACTCCGTCAACCAACTCACCGTCGACCTGTACAACAAACTTTCCGGCAAGAGCGACGGCAACCTGTTCCTCTCCCCCTACTCCATCTCGTCCGCGCTGGCGATGGTCTATGGCGGTGCACGCGGCGAGACCGCCGCGCAGATGGAAAGCACCCTCCACTTTGGCGGCCAGGGCGCAACCCACCCCGCCTTTTCCAGCCTTCGGAAAAAACTCAACGCCATCGAGGCAAAAGGCGAAGTCCAGCTTAGCGTCGCCAACTCGCTCTGGCCGCAAATGGACTACGCCTTCCTGCCCGACTACCTTGCGCTGACCCGGGAATTCTACGGCAGCGAAATCAAGCCTGTCGACTTCAAGACCGACACCGAGGGCGCCCGCAAAGAAATCAACAGCTGGGTGGAGCAAAAGACCAACGATCGCATCAAGGATCTGATTCCCGAAGGGATGCTCGACTCCTCCGTCCGTCTGGTGCTCGCCAACGCCATCTACTTCAAAGGCAGCTGGGCACGCCAGTTCAAGGCCGACCACACCCGCCCCGCCCCCTTCAAACTCGCCGACGGAACAACCACCGAAGTGCCGACCATGTCGCAAACCGCCAAATTCAAACTCGCCCGCGGCGACGGCTTCCAAGCCTTGGAACTTCCCTACGAAGGGAACGACCTCTCCATGGTCATCTTGCTTCCAAACATTGGGAAACCTTTTCCAACCCTTGGAACCGACATCCTCTCCGCTCTCGAATTCCAAGAAATGGAAGTGATGGTGCAGCTACCCAAATTCAAAATCGAATCCACCTTCCGGCTTGGCGACACGCTGGCCGCCATGGGGATGCCGCTGGCCTTTTCGCGCCAGGCCGACCTCTCCGGCATGGATGGATCGCACCAGCTTTCCATTGGGGCGGTGATCCAC
>WFRA01000236.1 GCA_015486775.1 Kiritimatiellales bacterium
CCTGTAGCCCCCCGTACACTGATCTTACAGCTTCATGCGCGACGTCTGAGCGGTTCAGCAAAGCGACCACGAAACCCGTATCCGCTACAGCAGAGACTCTTTCCACGTCAGCCCCGATTTGGTCCGGATTTCCTCTCGGAGGATTTCCCCCGAACGCTCTGACAGATCCCTGGAACCAGCAAACAACTCTATGAGGGGGTCTTCCTCAGGAACTACCCCTTCATACTCAGCCGTCTTCCATCTCAAAAACTCCACGAAATCCAACACTTCGTACAAACTACCCTCAGGTAGGCGGTCTAGTCTTTCAGCGATGGCCTCTTTGATTTTCGTTTTACGCCCCGCAGACATGATGGCTACCTCCAACAAGAGCCAATGTGATTTACGTTGAAGCTGCCATAACCTGTCTATTGAAATGATAGCACGTCTTCCACCGTAGCACAACGTGCAGGAGAAAGTACCCCTCTCCTAAGGCTTCACTCCTTGCCCGAGCCTTCGACCCCAAGCGCTTCCAGATAGACTTGCCCGAGCTGGGACACCATCCGTTCCACCGAAAACTCCCGCTCTGCCCGCCGTCGTCCTGCGCTCCCCATGGCGGTGCGAAGCGAGGGGGAGCCAAGAAGCTGCAGAATGGCTTCCGCCATCGCCGACTCGTCGCCCGGCGGCACGAGGATCCCGGTTTCGCCATCCACCACGATCTCCGGCAGAGCCCCGTGGGCAAATGCGACCACTGGCTTGCCCATCGCCATCGCCTCCACGTTCACCAGGCCAAACGGTTCCGGATCGCCCGGGTGGACGAACACGTCCATCGCCGCCAGTGCCGGGCGCGTGTCTGCAAGGTGCCCCGTGAAGACGACACGATCGGCGATGTCCAGATCGTCAGCGAGGTGGTGCAGACGCTCCTCGTATCCATCCTCCACGCCGAAGACCGCTCCCCCCGCCACCACGCCCCAGGCAGCCGGCATTTCTCGTAACACCCTGGCGAAGACACGTAGGAACCGGGTCTGCCCTTTCCACGGCCGGAGCCGCCCCACGGTGCCAACCAGCGGCGCACCCGCCGGAATGCCGTGCTTCTGCCGGAACCGTGAGCCGTCCATGCCCGTATCGAAAGCCATGACCTCGATGCCGTTGTGAATCACTTTGACCTTGCCGCGACAGGGTATGTGGGAGGCGGTGGCGTGGGAGTTGGCGATGATCGAGGAAGAGAGGGCACAAAGGAGGCGTTTGCCCAGCGTGTCGGCCCAAAGGCGGCGGGGCCTGCCCTCCCCCAGCCAGAAATCGCGCATGTGCCAGATGAATGGGATTCCGGCAAACTTTGCAGCAAGCGCGCCGTAGAACGTTGAACGCACCGTGTTCCCGACAAGAGCCACCGCACCGGTCCCACGGGATAGCGCTGCCAGCTTCCGTGCTCGGCCAACCCAGTCCATCGGGGCAACGGTGGAACGTTTCAAACGGGGGAAGTCGAAAGGATGCACTTCGACACCTCGTTTCCACGCTTCCTCCGCCAGCACGCCTTCGGGGCAGGCCAGATGTGGCTCCCAGAGGGTTCGGTCGAGGTGGCGCAGGAGGAGAAGGAGGCTACGTTCCGCGCCGCCGAGGCTGGGAGCGTGATCCACAAACAAGAAGTTAATTGCCACCGACGACCTCCCGGTATACCGCCAGCGTCCCCCTGGCAGTGTTCTCCCACGTGAACTCTTTCGCCCGTTCCAGGCCGCGCTCACTCAGCAACCGGGACAGGTCCTCGTCTTCCAGCACGCGAGCAATCGTCTCGCTCAGTGCCTGGGCATTCCTGGCGTCGAAGAAAGCCGCCGCGTCGCCGCAGACCTCGTGGAAAAGCGCCCAGTCGGAGCAGACCACGGGAGCACCGCACGCCATCGCCTCGATCAGCGGGATGCCGAACCCCTCGTACAGGGACGGGAAGACGAACACATCCGCGGCGGCGTAGTACGGCGGCAGATCACGGTTGTCCACGTGGGGGATGTGGGTCACGAAGTCGCTGATGCCGTGACGGCGGATGATCTCGGCCTGCTCCGGCATCGGGTTCCCGCCGATCCGCACCAGCCGGGCAGGGACGCCCCTCGCCCTCAGCAGGCCGAAAGCCTCGTACAGCGTCTCGATGTTCTTCCGCCGGGCGCTGTGCCCCACGTGCAGGATGAGGTGCCGTTCGCCGGGACGCAGAAGCCGCCGACGCAATTCCTGCACGATTTCGTCGGGCTGGGGGCGGAAGATGGGATCTAGGCCGTGGTGCACCACGCGCACATGGTCGGCGGGATAGCCGTACCCATCCACCAGTTCGGCTTTAGCGTACTTGCTGACCGCGATGATGCGCGCTGCCCGCAGTGTCCCTTTGAACGCCAGATCGAAGACCCACATGGCGGGGCCCTCGGGGTTCCAATCGCGCCAGGTTCCGGGCGTTCCGCCGTGGGATGTGACGACGGTTCGCTTTGGATCCAGGAAGAAAGCCAAGTGGCCGTAGCTGTTGTCCAGGACGTGGTACACATCCGCCTTCACCCGCCGCAGCGCCAGCGGGTACTTCACCCATCGGGAAAGGTAGATACCTAGTGTGTGCAGCGACGCCCGGCGGCCGTAGGGCATCCGAAGGCCCAAGTCGCCCCACTCCCATGCCTGGACGACTACCTCCTTAACCTCCGGGTCGGCGTCCAGCTTTCTCAACCCGCTCGCCAGCCTGTCCGCGTAGACCTCGATGCTTCGAAACCTGTCCTGGGGTATGACGCGCAACAGCGCCACTTTCATCTCAGCGCCTCTACGATGCGTTCGCTGGCCCTGCCGTCGCCGTACGGGTTCCGGCGCTGTGCCATGGAACGATAGGCCGTGTCGTCTTCCAGCAGAAGCGATGCCTCCTTCACGATGGTCTCCACGTCTGTCCCCACGACTTTCAGCACGCCGGCCTCCATCCCCTCCGGCCGTTCGGTCACCTCCCGCAGGACCAGCACCGGCTTCCCCAAAGACGGCGCCTCCTCCTGAATCCCGCCGGAATCAGTCAGGATGAGGTCTGGACTACGTGGCTTTCGTACATCTGATGAAGCGAGCATACCTCATCC
>WFRA01000237.1 GCA_015486775.1 Kiritimatiellales bacterium
CCCCCATCCGCCGCGATGCCCCGAAGGTCGGACGCAACGACCCCTGCCCCTGCGGCAGCGGCCGCAAATACAAGAAGTGCTGCGGCGCGGAAAAGTAGCCCGCCGGTCGCGGGAAACAGGCGCTACCGGGAGGTGATTTCGTGAGGACCATAGAACAATGGGCAACGAAAATTCCGCAAATCCCGACCGCGACGGTTTGGATGCTCAATGATCTGGCGGAATATAGAGGAAAGCAGGAGCTGTTTGCGCGACAATCGCCCCAGCGTTTGCGCGCGCTAAAAGAACATGCCCTCGTTGAAAGTGCTGTCTCCTCCAACCGGATCGAGGGGGTGTTGGTCGATCAGAAGCGCATTGGAACCGTATTGTTTGGCAAGGGGCATTTGCAGGATCGCGACGAGGAGGAAGTGCGGGGATATCAGGAGGCGCTCAGTTGGATTCATCGGGAGGGAGCAAAGATTCCCCTGACTCCGAAAACCCTCCTCAAGCTGCATCAAATGACCCGACCCAACATCTGGGATAGCGGGCAATACAAAACCGATGACGGCGAAATCGTTGAAAAACATTCCGATGGGCGCGTCACCATCCGCTTCAAGCCCCTATCGGCTAAAGAGACCCCCGAGGCCATCGAACAACTTTGCCAAGATACCGCCCGGATGCTGAAAAGCCGCGAGACCCCGGCCTTGGTCGCGTTGGCGGCATTCAATCTCGACTTCCTCTGCATTCATCCTTTTCGAGATGGAAACGGACGTGTTTCACGCCTCCTGATTTTGCTGCTCATGTACCACCTCGGGTTTAACGCGGGGCGTTATATCAGCCTCGAACGCATCATCGAGCAAAGCAAAGAGCGCTATTACGAAACGCTCAAACAAAGCTCGGAGGGCTGGCACGAAAGCCAGCACAACCCCTGGCCCTATATCAACTATCTGCTCCACAGCATAAAAACGCTCTACCGCGAATTTGAAGAGCGCTTCGAGAACACAACGGTTCCCCGTGGAGAAAAGACCGAAACCGTACGCAAAGCCGTCCTCTCCTTTTCCGGAGCCTTCCATATCAACGAACTCCTGAAAAAGTGTCCCGACACCAGCATTGATATGATCCGAAAAATATTGCGAACCATGCGCGATGAAGGCCTGCTTGAATGCACTGGACGCGGGAAACAGGCGCTTTGGCGAACCATCAGGTAATAGGCAATGGTAATAGGTATCTTATTGGGTAATAAGCCGTGAGCTTAATTGAAACCATCCAAAAGACCATCGAGCGCCATCAGCTCATTCCCGCTGGTGCAAAGGTGGTGGTCGGGGTTTCGGGCGGGGCGGATTCGGTGGCGTTGCTGCGGGTGTTCCAAGCATTGGAGGTTCCTGCCACGGTGGCCCACTTGAACCACCAGTTGCGCGGTGTGGAGTCGGATGGAGACGAGACCTTTGTCCGCGAGCTGGCCGGGGAGCTGGGTTTTCCAATGGTTGGAAAATGCGTGGATGTGCGGAAGCTGGCGGAGGCGTCCGGCCTGTCGCTCGAAATGGCGGCGCGGCGGGCGCGGCACGATTTTTTTGCGGAGTTTGGCGATAACGCGGTCATTGCGTTGGCGCACCACGCCGATGACCAGGTCGAGACCTTCCTGCTCCGGCTCGCGCGCGGCGCGGGCTCCGAAGGGCTGGGCGGAATGTCGTTTACCCAAACGATCGGTCCACTCCGGCTGATCCGTCCAATGCTTGGAATTCCACGCTCCGAAATTCTCCAATGGCTGGAAGAAAACCATTTTGCTTGGCGGGAGGATGCGAGCAATTCCGACGAGGCGTTCCTGCGCAACCGGATTCGCCACACCATTCTTCCCATGCTTGGAAAGCAGTTGAATCCAAATATCCGCGAAAACATCCTGCGGACGATGGATATCTTGCGGGAAGAGAATGAATTCCTGAAACTTGAAACCCGAAACCTGAAACTTGAAGCGGGGATTCCATTGGCGGCCAAGAGACGATTGCTGCGCAAGTGGCTTTTTGAACAGGGCGCGGAAGAGGTTGGTTTCGAGACGGTGGAAAAGATTCTGGAGCTGATGGATGCCGGGGAGGGCACCACGGTTTTTGAACTCAATGCAGGCCAGCGCGTGGTGGTGGAATATGGGGTGCCGCGGTTGGAGTGTGTGGGGCAGGCTTTCGAGCCTGCTCAATCGTGGGAATTGACGATCCAGCAGGGGAGCGGCTGGAAAAAGGATTGCGCTTCGGGGATTGGCGATTTGCTGGCGGAGGCTTCGTTCGATGCGGAGCGCGTTGGCGATTCGCCGATCACGGTGCGGAGCTTCGAGCCGGGCGACCGGATGGAGCCGCTTGGGATGGAGGGCAGCCGCAAGCTGCAGGATATCTTTACCGACCTAAAAATTCCAAAGGCGCGGCGCTCCTCGGTTCCGGTGGTGGTTTGCCGGGGCGAGATTATCTGGATTCCCGGCTATCGCATCGACCGGAAATGGAAGGTACACGGCTCGGAGGGGAGAGCCGTGCACGTACACCTTCGGTTGAAATGAATTGCGCGGCTATCGCCCGAGAATCTCGTCGACCTCTTCCGCGCAATACACATGCAAGGGCGAATTTATCACATCGCGATTGGCAAACGCCAAACCTACTGGTTGCGGAACCCGTTGCCTTGTCCGCGATGCTGTCCACCGCCTTGTCCGCGATGCTGTCCGCCGCCCGAGCCGTCTCTTTTGTGTTGCTGCGATTTTTTCTGGGAGCCGCCTTTCGACCCACCCTTGGAGCATTCCTGCTTCTGCTGTCCCTTGCCGTTTCCGCCGCCCTGGCCGCGTCCGCATCCGCCACCGCCGCATCCACCGCCGCCGCCCTTGGCTTCGGCCATCATGGTTGCCACTGCAATTCCTGCCACGAGTACTACGAGCTGCTTCATTTTCATTGGGGATCTCCTTTGGTTGTTTCCCGTTGTTCGCAGGGGGTACACCCCGCATGCCCCGATCGTCACAACTGGATGGGAAAAGTTTTTCCGAGCCCCTTTTTCGGTTGCCATCGAGGTAAAAAAAAGCAGGCACGCATGCCTGCTTTCTTGCCGTTGCGGACTGTCACTGCCTACTCCCCGCCGGGGTGACCCGGTTTGTGTTTTGGCTTTCCCGGCTGCTTATTTTTGGTGTGGTCGCCCTTGGGCTTGCCGTGTCCCTTCTTGTCCTGACCCGACAGGTAGCGCTGAACTTCCTGTTTGAAGTGCCGGTGCATCTTCTGGATATGCTGCCGCTGCTCTGGGGTCAGTTGCGGGTGCTGCCGCTCCTGTTGTTGCGGGCGACCTTGGAACTGCCGCTGTTGTGGATGCCCTCGGAATTGCTGCGGGCGACCCTGGAATTGCCGCCGTTGCCAGCATTGCCGCGGGGCGGGGTGCCTGCGGGGCAATTGCTGCCGTTGTCCTTGGAATGCCTGCCGTTGCCGTCCGCCCCGGTGCGGGGCGCCACATACCGGACATTGTTGCTGCTGCCGCTGGTCGAATCCGGGGCGCTGGTGTGGCCGTTGTTGCTGCCTTTGTGGGTGGGCGCCGACGGTTGCCGCTCCGGCGAGTAGCGTCAGTGCGATGGTTGTGATTCCTGCTTTCATTTGACTGCCTCCTGTTGGTTGTTCCCCTGTTCGGCGCATATAACGGGGCAGCCGGAATTTTATTTTAGGTGAATCGCGCAACAATTCGCTTGCGCCGTCGGATGCTTCTGCTACCTTGGAGCCAATTAAGACCAATAAGGTCTGGTATGCGGAGAAGAGCGAACCATGCTGAGGATCACTAAAATTGCGGATTATGGATTTATCCTGTTGGTGTACATGGCGAATCGGGATCGGGATATTTTGTACAATGCGAAGGATCTCTCCTCCGCCATTGGAATTCCGCTTCCCACCATCAGCAAGGTGCTGAAAATCTTGACGCAGGGTGGTATCCTCAAGTCGCAGCAGGGAAGCAAGGGCGGCTATTCGCTTGCCCGCCCCGCTTCGGAAATCACAGCGGCGCAGATTATCGAAGCCATCGAGGGTCCCGTCGCTATCACCGACTGCTCCGGTGCCAAGGGGTGCGAGCGCAACTGCAAGGTGAGTCCGAGTTGGAAAAAGGTGAACGCCACTTTGGAGACAACCCTCCAAAACCTTTCTCTGGCCGAAATGGCCAAGGGCTGATTCCTCCCGATTTTCCATCCCGGAAAGTGGCTGCGATTAAATAGAACCAATCAGGTATTATATGAAAAGCGAAACGGAAAAAGGCTTCGATGGCCTGGCGGACGGCGAATACAAATATGGCTTCGTCACCGACATTGAGTCCGACAGCCTCTCGCCGGGGCTGAACGAGGGTGTGGTGCGCGAAATCTCTCGGCGCAAGCAGGAACCCGAATGGCTGACGGAGTGGCGCGTGAAGGCCTATCGCCACTGGACGACGCTTGAACAGCCCACCTGGGCCAAGGTGGAGTTTCCGCCGATCGATTACCAAGCCGTCAGCTACTACTCCGCGCCCAAGCAAAAGATAGATGCCCCCAAAAGCCTCGACGAGGTCGACCCCGAGCTGCTCGAAACTTATGAGAAGCTTGGCATCCCGCTGCGCGAACAGGAGGCGCTCGCTGGCGTGGTGGCGGTGGATGCCGTGTTTGACTCCGTCTCGGTGGCGACCACCTTCAAGGGCAAGCTCGAAGAGATGGGCATTGTCTTTTGCTCCTTCTCCGAGGCGGTGAAGGAGCATCCCGAGCTGGTCAAAAAATATCTCGGATCGGTTGTGCCGTACAAGGACAACTATTTTGCCACGCTCAACTCGGCCGTCTTTTCCGACGGCTCGTTCTGCTACATTCCCAAGGGGGTGCGCTGCCCGATGGAACTCTCTACCTATTTCCGCATCAACGCCGCCAACACCGGTCAGTTCGAGCGCACGCTTTTGATTGCCGACGAAGGTGCAACCGTGAGCTACCTCGAAGGCTGCACCGCGCCGCAGCGCGACGAAAACCAGCTGCACGCCGCGGTGGTTGAGCTGATTGCCCACAAGGATGCCCAGATCAAGTATTCCACCGTCCAGAACTGGTATCCCGGCGACAAGGACGGCAAAGGCGGAATCTATAACTTTGTCACCAAACGCGGCCACTGCCGGGGCGACCATTCCAAGATTTCTTGGACACAGGTCGAGACCGGATCGGCCATTACCTGGAAATATCCCAGCTGCATCCTCAAGGGCGACCACTCCGTCGGCGAGTTTTACTCCGTGGCCGTCACCAACAACCTGCAGCAGGCCGACACCGGCACCAAGATGATCCACATCGGAAAGAACACCTCCAGCACGATCATCAGCAAAGGCATCTCCGCCGGGCGGGCGCAAAACAGCTACCGCGGCATGGTCAAGGTGGTGGAAGGAGCCGAAAACGCCCGCAACTTTTCGCAGTGCGACTCGATGCTTATCGGCGACCGCTGCGGCGCGCACACCTTCCCGTACATCGATATCAACAACCCCACCGCCCAGGTGGAGCACGAAGCCACCACCACCAAGATTGGCGAGGAGCAAATCTTTTACTGCAACCAGCGCGGCCTCGATACCGAGGAGGCTGTCAATCTGATCGTCAACGGCTTCTGCAAGGAGGTGTTTAAGGAACTCCCGATGGAGTTTGCGGTCGAGGCGCAGAAGCTCCTCGGCATTAGTTTGGAAGGGTCGGTAGGATAGTTTAATGGAGAAAACAATGGCACTGCTTGAAATAAAAAACCTGCACGCGAGCGTGGCGGGAAACCAGATCCTGAAAGGGATCAATTTAACGATCAACCCCGGTGAGGTGCATGCCATCATGGGGCCGAACGGCTCCGGCAAGAGTACGCTCTCGAATGTACTCGCCGGCAACGAGGCCTACGAAAAAACGCAGGGCGAAATTCTCTTCCAGGGAAAGAACCTCGACGACCTGGCCGCACACGAGCGCGCCTGTGCCGGTATCTTTCTGGCCTTCCAGTATCCGGTCGAGATTCCGGGGATCAGCAACATGTATTTTCTCAAGGCGGCAGTCAACGCGGTGCGCGAATCCCGCGGCGAGGAGCCGCTCGATGCGATGGACTTTCTCGATTTGGTCGAAGAGAAAAAGAAGATGGTGCAGATCCGCGACGACCTGTTGGAACGCGCCGTCAACTCCGGCTTTTCCGGCGGCGAAAAGAAGCGTAACGAAATCTTCCAGATGGCCATGCTCGAACCCCGGCTCGGCATTCTTGACGAAACCGACTCCGGCCTCGACATCGACGCGCTGCGGATTGTCTCCGACGGGGTGAACGCCCTGCGCGGCTCGGATCGCGGTTTCCTAGTTATCACCCACTACCAGCGCCTGCTCGACTATATCGTCCCGGACTTTGTCCACGTGCTGGTGAATGGCCAGATCGTGAAGTCCGGCGGCAAGGAGCTGGCGCTCGAACTCGAAAACGAAGGCTATGCCTCCTGGAACGGTGAACAGCAATGAACCTGGCTGAACTAAGAAAAAAGGCCGAGATGGAGTTCTCGGCCAACGGCTTCCCGACCACCCGGGAGGAGCTTTGGCGCTTTAGTGATGTCTCGCCCGTGGCCAATGCCGTTTTTTCCAACGATTGGAAACCTTCCGAACTGGAGTTCCAATCCTTGGAAGGCAGCCTAGTGGTGGTTTTTGAGAACGGAAAGCTATCGCGGGAAAAATCAAACCTCGGCAATTTGCCCGAGGGCGTACGCATCGGCTCGATCCTGGATTTTCCCGATCCAAGGATTGGAAGTCTGGCTGGCACGCAAAGCGCGTTTGTTGCGGCCAACACCGCCCGCTTTTCCGACGGGCTCTGGATCGAAGTTGACGACGGCGTTCAGCTCGAAACCCCGATCCATCTGATCCACCTCGCTGACCTCGATGGCGCGGCCTTCCACCTGCGGAATTTTATTTCGGTTGGGGAAAATGCCTCCGCCACTCTCGTCGAAGAATATGTGGGCGAGCCGTTCTATTGGACCAACACCGTAACCGAATGTTTTGTGGCCGACCGGGGGCTACTCGACCGCTACAAGATCCAGCGCGAAAGCCCCTCCGCCTTCCACTTCCAAACCTTGGAAGCGCGGCTTGGTGCCGAGGCCGTTTTTAGCAACCACGCAGTTACGCTGGGTTCGCGTTTGGGACGCGACGACATCCGCGCCAAGTTGGCCGGGCGGGGCGGCGAGGCCATCTGCAACGGGCTCTATTTGCTCAACGGCAAGCAGCATTTCGACACGCACCTGTTTGTCGACCACGCCGTGCCGGAATGCAATAGCCACGAACTCTATAAAGGAATTCTCGACGAAAAGGCGCACGCTGTTTTCTGCGGGCGCATTCTCGTCCGGCAGGATGCGCAGCAGACCGATGCCGTGCAGTCGAACCGAAACCTGCTACTGAGCCGGGGTGCCAAGGTAAACACGCTTCCGCAGCTCGAAATCTATGCGGACGATGTCAAGTGCACCCACGGTGCCACCATCGGCGAGCTGGATGAACAGGCGCTCTACTATCTCCAGACGCGCGGCATCGATCCCGTCCAGGGGCAGGCCATGCTCACTGGTGCCTTCGCCAACGAGGTGCTCGACGAAATCCGCTGCGCCCCGTTCAAGGCCTATGCCGAGGAGCGGGTACGCACGTGGCTCGAAGGGGTGGCAAAATGAGTGCGCCGGTTCCATTCGATGTGAACGCCATCCGGGCCGATTTTCCAATCCTTGGAACAACCGTCCATGGCAAGCCGCTGGCCTATCTCGACAACGCGGCATCGAGCCAGCATCCCACGCAGGTGATCGACGCGATCCGGGTGCTCTATGAATCCGGCTACTCCAACATTCATCGCGGCGTCCACCAGCTCAGCCAGGAGGCCACCCGCGCCTATGAGGATGGGCGCGCCGCCGTGCGCAGTTTTCTGAATGCCGACTGCATGCACGAAGTGATCTTTACCCGCGGAACGACCGAGTCGATCAACCTTATGGCGCAGAGCTTTGCCCGCCCGCGCCTGCAACCCGGCGACGAAATCTTGGTTACCCACATGGAGCACCACTCCAACATTGTCCCCTGGCAGATGGTCTGCGAGCAGACCGGCGCGACGCTCAAGGTGGTGCCGATCAAC
>WFRA01000238.1 GCA_015486775.1 Kiritimatiellales bacterium
CTACTACGGCACCGACCGCCCCGCCGTCATGATCCGCGGGAACCTGACCCGCTCCACCTACCTCACCGAAGAGCAGGTTCACCAAAAAGGCGCCATCGTTCTCTGGCTAAAGTCGCGCGACTTCCTCTCCGAAAAGAGAACTCCCCTCGGCCAGGTATTCCCCGATCTCGCGGAACGTTTCCCGACCTTGGAACCCCTGCCCGACCTCATCGTCCGCTGGCCGCGCACCCCCAAAAAGCTGTCCGGCCGCTTCGGCATCGCCTACATTCCCCCGCATCCCCCGGCGCGGTTGCCTGAAAAATAGAGCTGTATTCCAAAGGAAGCCTTTCAGAATTTTTTAGGGTTATCCGGGGTTCTTCGTTTCCAATATCTGGAAGGCACCGACATCCTTCGGCACCAGCTCCAGTTTTCCACGGTAGACCTTTACCGGCGCGGTGATCCGCACGCGCACGCCTTCGTCGAGCGCGTCGCGCTCCTCGCCGGAAACCTGCTTGTCCCAAAAGACCACGGCGATGGTTCCGCTGCCGTCGTCGAGCGGATAGAGCACACCGCCGGGAATGGACTTGGGCACCCCCAGAACGCCCTCCACGGAAACCACCTGCTTTTCCATTTTTGCCGTGATGCCGGCAACCTTCAACCCACCGCGCGGGGCGACTCCGGCTTCCAAGGGCTGGATGTCTTCGGCCTGCCAAACCTTGAGTTGAACCTTGCCGTCGTAGACCCCGACCGTGCCGCGGATTTCCAGCTCGTCGCCGACGGCAACCTGCAACTCCGGCACAAACCAATGGACGACATCCAGCGAGCCGCTGGAGTCGGAGAGCACGATCCGGTGTGGCGCCTTGGAGCCGGGGCGCGGATTCCAAACCTTGGAAACTCGGCCACAAACCGTCATGCGCGCCCCTTGCTGCTCCGGGGTGATGTCGGAAAGCTTCAGCCTAGGCTCCTTCGTCTCCACGGCACCGGGAAGCAATTTGATCGATTGCCCGCTCAGGCGCACCTTGTTGCCGGCGCCCACGCCCAGGCTGCCCACCACCAAAACGCGGGTTCCAGCCTTTGGAAGTTTTTCCCCGGCGGAGCGGTCGAAAAACACGGGGATGGTGCCGGTGCCGTCGTTAACAACATAGAGCAGGGAGCCGCTGCGGATCCGGCGGGCATCGGATTCGAGCACCCCCTCCACGCGGACGGAGGCAAAGTTCATCATCGGGGTAATCTCGCCGATGCGAACGAGCGGAAGCTCGCGGTGGACGGCGTAGAGGTGGAGCAGGAAGAGTCCGCCGAGAGCGACCACCAGCGCCGCGATGCGCAGCACCTTCAGCCCCATCCGCCGCCCCAGCCGCATGCCGCAATTCGCGCACCGGCTGGCCGGCCCGGAAAAGTGGCCGCAGTGCGGGCATTGGACAGAATCTTTCAAACCCTAATCCCCAAGCTGTCCGTAATGAAGAATGAAGAATTCAGAATGAAGAATGGAGGAACTCAAACGGCGTTGGCCTTTTTCCATGAAAAGCTGTCGCAGAGCATCCATTCTTAATTCCAAAATCTTCATTCTTAATTTTAAAAGGCTCCAAACAACACGCTACCAAAAGAGGTGATCGGGGAGGCCTCGCGCAGGTCGTCCACGGCGGCGCGGACATCTTCGACCAGCAGGGTGGCCTCGTCGTAGAGCTTGGCGTCGCGCACGAGCCGTCCCAGGGTGCCCTCGCCGTTGTCGATGCTCTCCGAGATGCTGCGGAGGGAGGCCAGCGTGGCCTGGAGGTCGTCGTAGGCCGCATCGTCGCCCGAGAGCAGCTTGCCGAGCATACCCTTGCCTTCGGCGAGGTTGTCGCTGACGGTTCGCAGGTTGGCCAGCGTAGCCTGGAGGTCGCCGTAGGCCACGTCGTCGCCCGACATCATGCCCCCCAGCAAGCCCTTGCCCTCGGCGAGGTTGTCGCTGACGGCCCGCAGGTTGGCCATCAGCGCCTTGCCATCCTCGTACATCTGCCCGTCGTCCGCAACGAGCAGCCTGCCGAGGGAGCCTTCGCCCTTTTCCAGGCGCGACGTGATTTTCGCGGCATCGGAACTGAGCTGGGAGAGGTTGTTGTACAACGCCTCGTCCTTCATCAATTTGCCCAGAGTGCCCTTACCCTCGCCCACCTCATCGATCATCTTCTTGAGGCTACTCACCGTGCTGCCCAGCTCGCCGATCAGGTCGATGGGCGGCGTGCCGAGAAGGGTGACGTTGTCGCCCAACTCCGGGGCACCATCCGGCCCCTCGTAGATCTTGAGGAATTTTCCGCCGAGCATGGAGGAGTCGACCACCTCGACCCGGTATCCCCGGCGCAGGTGGAGCGGAATGTCGAGCGCGGCGTAGACGCGCACATGCCCGTCTTCGAGTTCGATCTGCTTGACGCGGCCAATGTTCATGCCGCGCACAAAAACGTTGTCGCCCTCGCTCAGCCCGGCCACCTCGGGAAAGACAAACTCGTATGCGTAGCTTTTCTTCAGCAGGTTTTCGTGACTGAGCACGATGGTGAAAATGCCCAGCGCAATCAGCACGGTGAACATGAACAAGCCCACCAGAATTTCGATACCCACTTCGCGCCTGTATTTATTCATGGCTCAACTCCGTCTCCCATTTTCCCTTTTTCGTGATGTACTGCGACTCCAGAAAGCTTTGAACCGTTGGATCCTTCGACCGGATGAATTCGGACGGGGCGGCATTCTCCACGATCTTTCCGCGGTGCAGCATCATGATGCGCGACCCGATCGACAACGCGCTGTGCAGGTCGTGCGTCACCACAACGCTGGTTATACCGAGTTCCTTGCGCATATCCATGATTAAATCGTCAATGCGCCGCGAGGTGACCGGGTCGAGCCCCGAGGTGGGCTCGTCGTAGAGCACGATCTTGGGGTTCATGATGATGGCTCGCGCCAAGCCGACGCGCTTCTGCATGCCGCCGGAGAGGTCGGCAGGGAACTTGTCGCCCGCATCGGAGAGGTTGAGCAGCTCCAGCTTTTCCCCGACCAGCCGGGCGATCTCCTGCTCGCCCATCTTCGTGTGTTCGCGCAACGGAAGGGCCACGTTGTCGAACACGGTCATCCACTGCAGCAGCGCCGCGCTCTGGAAGAGTACGCCAAACTTGCTGCGCACCTGGCGGAGTTCCGACCGCCCGAGATGGTCGATGCGCCCGCCGTCGACCACCACGCTGCCGGAGTCGGGTCGCATCAGGCGGATCATGTGCTTGAGCGTGACGCTCTTACCGGCACCGGAAAGCCCAACGATCACAAACGTCTCGCCAGCCCCGACCTCGAAGTTGATACGGTCGAGGACGGTTTTCCCGCCAAGCGCCTTGGTGATGTTCTCGAAGCGGATCATATGTAGAAGAGCCTCGTTATCATGTAGCCCAGCACCAGGATGATGAGGAAGGAGAGGATCACCGCGCGGCGGGTGGCCTTGCCGACCCCGACCGCACCCTCGGTCGTCATGAACCCCTGATGGCAGGCCACCGTGGCGATCACGATCCCAAAGACAACGGCCTTGAAGAGGCCGACGTAGAGATCCTTGTTGGTCGCGAACTTGGTGGCGTTGTCCATGTAGGATTGCACCGAAACCCCCAACTGGGTCGCGCCGACCACGGCACCGCCAAGAATCCCGAGAATATTGGTGTAGACCGTCAGGATCGGCATCATCACCGCCAACGCCACCAGGCGCGGCATGACCAGGAAGCGGTTGGGGTTGATGCTCATCACCTCCAGCGCGGCGATCTCCTCGGAAACCGTCATGGTGCCCAGCTGCGCGGCGATGGCCGAACCGACGCTCGCCGCAATGATCAGCCCCGTCATGAACGGCCCCATTTCACGGATCATCGAGACGGCCACGGCGGAACCGATATAGACCTCCTGGCCGTAGCGGCGCAACTCGAGCCCGGTCTGAAGGGCGAGGATCATCCCGGTGAAGAGCGCCACCACCGAGATGACCACGAGGCTCTTGATCCCGGTCACATACATCTGCATGGCGGTTTCGGCGCGGCTACGCTTCGTGAAGAGAAAGCGGACGAACGCGGTCGCCTCCAGTAGCATGAACAGCGCGTGACCGGTGTTGTGCAGCACCTGCAGCACCTTCCCCCCGACCCGGCGGGCCGAGCGGGCGGGATAGCGCATGTATTCTATGACAAAATGGGCTATGGCTCCTCCTCCCCACCGAACCACATGAACAAAAATTGGTAGCGGTGGTTGTTTGGCATCCTTTTATATCCCGCGAGCCCCTTGAGTAAAGACCATTCAAATTTTTGCGGGCTTTTTGTCTGGCGGTAGAGCCCCCACAACAGGTCATGGCCGATCTCGCCATCGGTGTTCATGCGGCGGTAGAGCGTCCACCAGGGTGCC
Source organism: Kiritimatiellales bacterium (assembly GCA_015486775.1). Lineage (GTDB taxonomy): Bacteria > Verrucomicrobiota > Kiritimatiellia > Kiritimatiellales > Pontiellaceae > Pontiella. Next base: position 4,363 of record WFRA01000238.1, read on the forward strand.
CAGTTGCGCTCAACCCCCGGCGTGTTGCGCAGCGGCCAAAGTTCCAGAGTCCGGAAGCGGCTGTTGCCATCCTTTCGCTCCCAGCTCATCAGCGGCCAGATTTTCCAATATCTGGAAGCGACATCGCCTACCTCATATTTCCCAGTTTTTTTGGTAACGACTTCGGACTGGTAGGCGACGAACGGAAGGGCGTAGCGGCGGTGCTGGATGTGGCGGGCATAGCGGGTTTGGTTGTTCCAGAAGAGCGGCCAGAAGCAATACTCCTTGGTCTGCGTGCCTAGGTGCTTTTTCCCGTAGAGTGGCCAGACAATGCGCTTGTACATCGTGCCGCCGGCCAGCTGGACAAACGGCCAGGGCGCATGGACGATCCACTGCTCCTCGCTGGTCATGTAGCGAAAGAACGGTGCCACCAGCCAATAGGTGTCCGCCTTCTCCGTCTTCACCTGCCCATAGATCGGAACCAGCACGAACCCACCGCCGGGATTGCGCTCGTTGGTGTACTTGACCGAGCTGTAGAACGGCCAGAGGACAAACTTCTTGTCGTATTCCCCAAACACGCTCGAGGTTCCGTAGAACGGCCAGACCCGGAAGCGCGCCACCTTCGGCCCCGTCGTTTTCGATCCGATCGGCCAGAGCACCGTCGTGGTGCGGACATCGTCCACGTTCGACTTTCCATAGATCGGAAAAAGAACGAACATGATTTTGTCGCGCCCCAGGAACTCGTGGATCGTTCCGCCGAACGGAAATAGTGCAAAGTAGCTTTCGCCGTTGGCGTCCACCCCCTGGAAATAGAACGGAATCACCCAGTTGCGGTGGCGGTCGTCCTTCTTCGAGAAATCCGCCGAGTAGCCGAAGAAGAGGAAGCGTCCATAGGTCTCCTCCTGGAACCCCTTGCGGGTGTAGAGCGGCCAGAAAAAATCCTTGCGCCACCGCTCCGTGGCGGGATCCTCGATGTGCGAATAGAACGGGCGCACTGCAAAAAACGACATGCCGTTGGTCGCCGTCGTGCTTTCGTAGAGCGGGTCGCCATCGAACCCCGCCCAGGACGACCCCGCAACGGCGAAAAGCAAAAGTAGCACCTTCGGCCCCCAGCGGGGAACACGCTTTGAATGGAAACAGCTCAAATACATTTCCAGACATTAAACCATGCCTGCGCGCACTCCTGCAAATTTATTAAACGAAGGGTTTACAACGCCACACCAAGCGCGTAAGCCTACCCGCGAATTTAAAAACGGAGCACCCAACAACCAGGAGGATTGAAAAATGGCAGCAAAGAAAACAACCAAGAAAGTACCGGCCAAAAAAACCGTAGCGAAAAAGGCCACCGCAAAGAAAGCACCGGCAAAAAAGGCGCCCGCCAAAAAGGCTGCCGCAAAGAAAGCGCCGGCTAAAAAGGCGGTCGCCAAAAAGAAAAAGGCTACGGCAAAGAAAAGCGCCAAAGTGAAGTACACTGCCGAGCAGGTCTATTCCATGATCGAGCAGGCCGCCTACTTCGCCGCGGAAAACGATGGATTCGGCAAAGACCCCAGCGAATACTGGGCGCAGGCCGAAGCATCCATCAACAGCATGATCAAGGGCTAGCCCCGCGGTCAGCCGATGCTTGCAAAGGCAGCCCCGCCGGGCTGCCTTTTCTTTTCGGGCACCCCTTGCCCGGCGGGCAAAGAAGGATGCAGCGTCCCCTCCGGGAACGCCGAGCCCCAACTCGGCACACCGCCGCCCGCTTGCTTGGGCAACCGAGACGGATCGCCCTACCTTCTCCCGAAAACGCCGGCCGCGCTGTGGCGCAGGCTTTCCAGTCTGTGCAAAGGGCAGACAGGAATGTTTGCCACACACCGTGTCGCAGGCATTCCTGCCTGCGCGAAAAGGCGCAAGATGCACAAAAAATCCAATGGCTGGAAATGTTGCATCCTGCCGATACGTTTTTCGTAGCAGCGACGCCCCCGTCGCTTGTCCCCTCTCCCAGCAAAAGAAAGCGACGGGGGCGTCGCTTCTACGATTTTCATCGTGAAATGCTCGATTCATTCCACAGGAACGCCCCCGCACAGAAAAACAAGACAACGAACCGATATCCTTTTCTGGCTACTTTTATTTTTTGTGATCGCAACCGGATCGACCTTGCCTGCTGCAAGGAAACCAGCTATCAAAGAGGAAGTAATGAGCAGAATATTAAAATATCGGAC
>WFRA01000239.1 GCA_015486775.1 Kiritimatiellales bacterium
ATGAGGCTCCGCCTCGTCTTGAACCGCACGAGGGAGTCGAAGCAGAGCTTCAACCTACGGAGAGTCGAAGCGGAGGTTGCCTGTCGGCTCGCTTCGCGTCAACCTACGCATACACCTGTGTCCATCCATCCCTTGTTTCTCAAAAAATACAAATTCCGCGTTGCTTCAAGGCGCGTGTATTAGCGTTCATTTGCGGTTAACTGCTTTTTCTAGGAAAAAAGAAATAAGTGCAAACCTTCGAGCGGAAGTTACCCCGGCTCCTGCCCAAGCATAGCCATGCAACCCTGTCAAGGCGGTGCCCGAAAAGACGCATACGGTCTGGGAGTGCGAACTGAAAAAAGACCCCGGCAAAGTGCTCGCCAGACTCCAAAGATCCCTCGCCGCGCAGAAGACCGGAAAGGCAATCCGATACCCAGCGATCGAAGATGCCGAAATCCCCATGGCGGCCGAGGTGCAGGCGGAATACCGCGCCGGGTCGAAAACGCGCAAGCCCGCCCGGTAGCCGAGATTTTTCCAATCTCTGGAAATCCTCGCACGGTAGCGGAACGGCTATATTTCCAAGGCGGAGAAACGGGAGTAGATAGAAAAGCGGCACCCCGCTACCGGGGTGCTGCACACGTTTAGGGTTCTTTCCGAGCCACCTATTGCTCTTCTATGCGCAGGCGGATGAACTGCTTGTCCTCCACGTCCGTGGGAATCCGATTGGTTACGGAATTGAATTCGGCATCGATGATGCCGGTTCCCACCAACTGGTAGTTGGCGTTCGTCCACTGGCCATATATCAGGTCGGTATTGACCTCCATGGTGTAGGAAATGCCGCTGTTGGGATCGGAACGCTTGGGATAGACATAGTCCATCCAATCCCCACCGCCATCGCTGTAGAACGATTGGACGGGAGTCATTCCTCGATCCAGCGGATCCACCGGGCTACCACCGAGGGCATACTCGGAGAGGTTGTCGAGGCCGTCGCCGTCATAGTCGAAATCCATCGCGGCATCGGCACCCGAAAGGCCATATCCTCCCACCCACGTGTCGTAGGGCAGCACTTCGGCATGGATATCGAAGATCATCATCATATCCGCACTGTTGGGATTGACCAGCGCCAACTGCTTCCCGTCCGGGGAGATGGCCATGCAATAGTTACCAACGTTGTTCAAGCCAACATTGTAGATGACCCGGGTAGCCGTCGCCAGATAGTTGCCGCCGCCCTGAGCCACTGCATTGGCCACGTCCACGCGGAAGACGGTTCGGATGTTCCCTTCGGAAGAGGATATGAGAGTCATCCAGACCGATCCGTCCACAGGGTTCACCGCAATGGTGTCGTCCAGGACAGTCCATGTCGCCGCAATGTCTAGGAAGATGCGTTCCATACCGCCCGCACTATCCATACGTGTGATGTAGGGCTTGATGCCTCCCAGATCTGCCGTTTGTAATGGCGAGTTCGCCCAATAGACATGGCCATCATAGTCGCTTCCAGCCTGACGCAGGGTTCCCGGCTCAGTGGCCTGATAAAGAACCGTATAGATGGGGGAAGTATCCGTGCTAGCCGCATCAACCACCGTAAAGGCATCGTTGCCGTTCACATCCAATCCCGAATCGTACAACAATAGATCATTGGTGGTATATCCCCCGCCAAAACCTTTGGGAACCATGCACAGGCCATACGGATCGTCATCCCCGGATCCTTCATAGCCATTCAACATACGGGTTTCCGTGGCAGATCCCATTGGATCCGCAACTTTCCAGATGCCTCTATCCGGGTAATTGCCGACGGTAAAGGCGGCACCCGAAGCATCCACGCCAACGCTTTTCAGTGAGGAAAGTCCAGCCAAAGCCAACCGACCACTATAGGTTCCATTTGCCACATCGATGGAATAGAGGCCACGCTTGGCTGCGGCAGTAGTAGAGTTGATCAAATATATCCGGTCATATACACCGTCCACCGTCTGGGAAGTCGGATCAAATGCAATTCCTCCAGATCCATTGATATGTGTTTGAGCGTTATCGGTCACGTAGAACTTCTTCTGCCGCCCGTCCACATAGCGGCTGTCATAGTTGGAGCCGACAATCAACTGGAGCATCTGGCCGTCCTTGCCGTCCACCTGCTTGCTGACCACGCGCCACTTGAAGGAGGCCACGGCACTGCAGTTGCTCAGGGTGGTGAAGGGCTCGCCATAGCGGATGGTACCATCGTAACTCCCGCCGAGACCTGATTCCTCCGTCCAGAGGACATCGTAGACATCGCCTTCCTGACCGTTGAACCCCGGCAGGGTATCCACCTCAATGATAGTCCGCCGAAGATCGGCAAAGGTCGCAGTACGGGTTCCCCCCGCATCGGGAGTAGCCTTGATCAAGGTGGTGCCTCCTGCATCCAGTTCAAACCGCAACACATCAGCCCAGCAATTAAAAAACATGGTTTCGATACTCGTTGCGCCAGATCCACTCACCGTGAATTTGGCAGCATACAAATCATCTTGCCCGCCTCCGTAATAGTTACTGATCACAAGTGATCCTCCAGAAATCCGGTACTCCCCAACGCTACCTGAACTATCTGCATTGCTGAGTTTACTGACTTGAACATCGCCGCCAGTTTGGTTGAACAAGCCATACCCACTAGTACCGACCCACACAATGTCGCAATCGCTCTTAAACACACCTGATACCATGTTCACGATACCGGTGGAACCGGAGCCTACGCCGATGGAAACCTTGGTGCCCGCACCGCCAACCGAAAAGTCGTCGCTGATGTTCAGCGTTGCGGTTTCCCCACCGTAGCCCATGTCGAGATCGGCCACGATGCCATCGGGTTTGGAGGCGGGGGTCACATTGGCCACGCCGCTCTCGATGATGGCCTGGGAAAGGTTCCAGCGCGGATCGGTCGAGCTGCCTGTATTCTTGGGATTGCCGACGACCCAGCCGGGAACGCCCCAGCGGTGCATGGCTTCGGTATCCTTCCAGTTGGCTTCTGCCAGCCAATCGCCGGAATTAGTGTTCCAGAAGGCGGTGTATTCTATTCCCGGCTCCGAAGGCGCACTGGCAAACGGAATAAAGAGGAAGGCAAACTGGGAGCTGCTGGCATCCGCAGGGGTTGCCCCTGTAAGATCCCGGGTCTGGACGAGCCAATCGCTTCCATCGGGCTCGTAGGTGGTGAAATCGTCGCTGTTGTACCACTCGTTTTCGGTCGAGATGATCAGCGTTCCATCGGAGGGCGAGTGGCCCGGGATGGTGAGGCGCACGGTTCCGGGCGCATTGGACACCACGCTGAAGGTATAGCTTCCGCCAGCATCCGTGGTACCAGAGGTAATGCCGCTCTTATTGCTCACGCGACCCGCCACAATGTTTTCGGTCGAGTAGGGAACATAGACAAAGTTCCAAGGTTCGGATTCGGTGCCGCCCGAGGTTCCGCTGTCCTGCACGGAGATCTGCCATCCGGAGCCGTCGCGCCATGGGGATGCGGCTGCATAATTGTCCTCGTTCTTGCCGCCACAAACCAGCAGGATGCCGTCGGAGATGCTGTCCACCCCGGGAATTTCCAGGTTCCAGATCCCGCGATAGGGCTCTGGATTTCTCCAGGAGGTTCCCCCGCCCACTTTAACCAGCAGGCTTGTGTCGATATCGCCCTGGGGAAGCTGCGTGAGGTTGACGCCCATCTTGATGTTCTCGCTAGCAACAATGTCCCAGTTGGTGGTGTTGTTGTTGTAGTTTTCCACCCGCCCGCACGTCCAGCCTTGGTCAAACGGGAAATAGGCCACGCCGACGTTGACATCGCGCTCGAGGCCGCTGGGCGCGCCCGGGTACTGGTCTTCGTTCGCGGTGGTTGCTGTTGCCACCCAATACTGCCCGTGTCCGCCGGCGGGAGCCTGGGCAATGCAGTAGTAGTTAGTCCCATCCATGCTCATGCGACCGTTTTCGGCGATTGATGCCAGCATGATGCCGCCAAGACGATCATCTTCGATACGGCTTCCAACTTGGAGATAATAGTCGCCGTTGCTGTGGTCGGTATAGTCGGTGGTGCCGACCGGAACCACGGAAATAGCGGAAGTGGACTGCCCGGACGGAATGGTTACCGTCACGCTGTTGTTGCTGTTGTTGAGGTTGTTTTCAACCACGGTAAGATTCGCGGCCTGAATCGTGGAGAAAGTCTCCCTCGAAGAAAAACTGCCCAGACGCGCAGCAAAATCCATGCTCAGCGTAAACTGCTGGTCGGAGCCAGTCAGGTAGTTGTCGGTGTTGGGATCGTAGCTTGTGGCATTGATCTGGTTGTTGGCCGAATCGAATTCCAAGATTCGGAAGTGCGCATCATCGTCGGCAACGCCCTGATAGTTGACGCACATCATGAAGACATCGTGGCCGAACGAGTTGACGATATTGGTGGTCGCCGCAGTATGGCTTGCATCGTAGTAGTGGCCGTTCAGCACGAGGAAGATTTGGTCGTTTTGCTTCACGAATTGGTACCACTGCGACTCACCGCCGTTGGAAGGAGCGCCCATCTGGGTGGAACTGGGATCACTTCCCAAATCACCGAGTTGATTCAGAAAGGCGTGGGTCGAAACGATGACCGGCAGGGTGGGATGGGCATCAATCACCCGCTGCGCCCAGAGTAGCTCCTCGCTGTCGGGCATGTACTCGAGATTGATGTGGAGCCAGTCGCGGCCATCGGCGCTAAAGATCTGGTAGTGGTTGAGGTCGCGGAAGGAACCCTTGTACCAGGAATAGGCCGAATAGCGGGTGGGACCGAAGCGATCGATGTATTCCGCGGCACCAGCTACCCGGTTGGTGCGGTCGTGAAAATCATGGTTGCCCAAGCAGACGGAATAGGGCAGCACACCGTCCAATAGGTCGATTGCATCCGTTGCATGATCCCATTGGACAAGATCGTCCCCGTCGTCGACGATGTCACCCAGATAGGTTGCAAACGCAATGTTTTCGGTGGCCACATTGTTCACGATCCACTGCGCCTGCCCCGACATTTCCGTCGGATTCAGGTGAGCCAATCGCTGGGTGTCGGGTATGGCAACAATCTTGAATGCGGCAGAAAGACTGTTGGTTGCTACGGCTACGACCGCCAGTAATACGAATAGTTTTTTCATCTTCATTCTCCCTGAATTTAATTGTGAATTAATATTCGCCTATATCTATTTAACGCAGGCAAGATGCCACTCCTGCCGAGCGATGTCAAGTGATCTTTTTCAGCCCTGACCGCCGCGACGGACACGCTCCGCATTCCGGAGAAACATGCGGTGAATCCATATTTCCAATGGCCGGAAGAGGGGATGCACGTTTGCAGGCTCGTCCCCTTCGCCTACGGTCTGGAATCCTGCTGGGTGGAACGGCGGCGAACCAGGCATCCCTGCAGGGTGGTGCGGTGGGGGGCGGTGCCGGGAAGTTCGAAGCGCAGCTGCATGGCGGCGACGGCGGCGCGGCCAATGTGTTCGCAGGGCTGGTGGTAGGTGGTGAGCGGAACGCTGAGCAGGGAGGCGTATTTTACATCGTCGAACCCTGCCACTTTCAACTCTTCCGGAATGGAGATGCCTGCGTCGAGGAGCTGGCGCATCAGCACGGCGGCGGTGGCGTCGTTGGCGCAGATGAGCGCGTCGGGCCGATGCTGCATGAGGAGGTCGGCGCAGGGCGCGATTTCGTCTTCGGGAACTTCCTGCAGAACGAGCGAGTCCGCCTTCTTGCCGGCCTGCAAGAGCGCTTCGCGGCAACCCATGATCCGGAGCTGGACGGTCATGGCCGGATTGGGCTGGGTGGCGAAAACGATTCGTTGGCATCCCTGCCCGAGCAGGTGCTGGGCGACGACGTACCCGGCCTGGATATTATCGATGCCCACG
>WFRA01000240.1 GCA_015486775.1 Kiritimatiellales bacterium
AAACGCTACAGAGAAACAGAATAGCATGATCATTCGGAACCGCCGTGGTACGGAACCGTATGCCCGGTGGTGTGAGAGCTGAGGGAGGGCAACCTCCCTCGGCTACTCGATTCTTCGTAAAAGCGATGTTCCCGTCGCTCTGCCACACGCTCGGTCGCCCTGCCCAAGCGACGAGGGCGTCGCTCCTACTAAACAAGTATTGGCAGGAAGCAATATTTCCAGCCACTGGATTTTTTGTGTTTCTTGCGCCTTTTCGTGGCCACATTCCCATTGGTTCCCACAAGCTTGCGCAAATAGGAATGTCTGCCCCGCCTGTGCCGCGGACTTTTTAGTCTGCGAAATGGACAGGTGGTGTCACAACCCCGCAGCTTTCCGTATCGCAGGCGGCTCGCCTGCCTTGTTCGCCGCCCCCGGCATGGAGCAGGCGGGCCGCCTGCGGTACGAAAAGCGGGCGGGCGGCCTCGCCCGCACCGCTTTTCTACTCTTCCGGAAGGTGTTCGAGATCGTCCAGATCCTTGTGACGGCCGGATGCCCGCTTGTTGGTGCGAAGATCCGCAAGCGAAATCAGCTTTACCGGAACGCCGTCCATGTCCACCGTTGATCCGCGCACAAAACAGTCATGGAACTCCACGCCGTCGATATCGTTCAGCACCTCGATCCTGACAGGTGCCAGCCCCATTCGCACGATGTTGCCCGGAACTAGGAAAAGGGAGGCTTCGACCTCGTCGGAGAGCATGCCGAATTTATTGAAAACTACGACGAGTTTTTCGGCGTTTTCCGTGTTCGTGGCCACCCATAGATCGATATCGGCCGTTGTTCTTGGGTAGCCATGGTACCCCACGGCATACCCGCCGATCAAAAGATATTCAACCCCGTGGTCGTTTAACAACCTTAAGAACTCTTTGAAGTCGTCCGGTAGCATTTGATTTTCCATAGGCGGCCTGCCTGTTTATCTGGATGGCCCTGATGCGATCCTCGGGGGGGCGCGACTGCCAATAGGCACCGTCGTCGTGCGAGTTGCGGAGCGATGTGACCGAAAGCACCCTCCTGTCCACTTTTAATCCATCCTTCATGCCAAGAATAATAGATGCGCTCCGTGGTGATTGCAATGCGGGACGAGCGGTTTTTTTGCGGGGTGTGCCGCTCCGAAAGTAGCAAGCGTCCCGCTTGTTTCCCGCAGTCATCAAAGCGACGGGGGCGTCGCTCCTACTAAACAAGTATTGGCAGAAGGCAATATTTCCAGCCATTGGATTTTTTGTGCTTCTTGCGCCTTTTCGTGGCCACATTCCCATTGGCTCCCACAAGCTTGCGCAAACAGGATGTCAGCCTCCCCTGCTGTTCCGACCTTGCAGCTTTCCGCATCGAAGACGACCCCGTCCATGTCGAAGATCACGGCTTGAATATCATTCACGGGGTTTCTCCCTGGGTTGGCGATGTGTTTCGCATGGAATGCCGCATGGCCAGGGTCTGGAAAATGACGATGCCAAAAACCAGCAGGGCCGAAACCCGATAGGGTGTGGAAATGGTGAACCCGGCCGCCAGCAACCCGGCCAGCAGCGGGCCGAGCATGCTGGTGAGGCCGACGACGCTTTCGTTGATAGAAACGTAGCGGGTGCTGCGTTCCGGATGGACCAGCGAGTGGAAGACGAGGTAGAAGAAGAGGGTGCCGGAATAGATACCGAAAAGGATGGAAGAAAGAGTCAGTGGAAGGAACCCGCTGCTGGAGCCGAACACGAAAAGCGCGGCAACGCCGCAGAGGCCGAAAAGGGATACGGGCAGGGCCTTGTACATCCACAGCCGGCTCCGGCAGAGGATCAGGCCGGTCAGGGCCTGGGAACCGCTAACGAGCGCTAGCAGGATTCCCTGCTCCGCCCGGGGGATCCCCGCTGCGGTGGCGCTCGACGGCAGATAGCTTCTCAATACGGCCACGGCGAGGCATCCTATCCCGGAGCAGATCCAGCCCAGCCAGGCGAGATCCGGCATTGAGGAATAGTCGGCGGCAGGGGAATGTTTGGGTTCCAAAGGTTTTTTTTCGGTGGTGCGATGCTCCTCGGCATGGTGCTTGAGCAGGAAGATGCCTGCGGCAGTGGCCACGCTCAGGGCAACGCCCAGCGCGTAGCATGGCTGCCAGCTAAAGCGGTTCCAGATAAACGCCGAGACGAACGGCCCGGCCGCCATACCCGCGCTCCATGAAAAGGTGTAGAGGCCGACAGATCGCGGCAACGCCTCCCCGTCCCCCTGGTCGACCGCTTTCATGAACACCTGGAACGGCGTGAAGAAAAAGGCCGTGCCAAGCGCCATCAGCATGATGATCGGGTAGGTTGCACCCAGATCCGGAACTAGGATAAATGCCAGGGAGCTGGCCGCGAGCAATGCGCATCCCGCGATGATCAGTCGGGCGCTGTTTGCGGCGCGGGCAACGCGCCCGGCCCAATGGGCCGAAACCATGTAGACCAGCGCCCAGGCCGCAGTCACCATCGTGACGGCAACCGGCCCGCCGCCCCCCTCGGCCATGCGCACGGAGGCAACGAAAAAGGTGAGCCCGAGAACCATGTCGATCAGGGCCGGGAAGAAAAATATCAGGAATTTTGTCATGCGAACCGGGAAACCCTGCGTTATCCGCAGACGCCTTGGCAAGACTTTTCCTCCCCGTTACCCGGGCGTGAAGGGGGGCCGACCAAGGATTGGACCGCTCCTTAGTAGATTTCCGGATCGATCTCGGCGATACCCGGGATCGGTTTCCCGATCTCGTATTCCGCCCGAACCACCCTGAAAGGGCGGCTGGCTGTATCGAACAGCGCCGCATAGACCAGAATGTTCAAGGCCACCGCTGTCGGCGTCCCCTTGACCCCTTTCTGGC
>WFRA01000241.1 GCA_015486775.1 Kiritimatiellales bacterium
CGTAGAGCAGATGCCGCTCCGTGTTGTACACCTCTTCAAGGTCTCCGGTATCGGCGACGGTTTCAATGCGTTCCTGCAGCGGGATCACCTCATCATCGCAGGCCATGACGGCCACGGCCCGAAATTCAAGTCCTTTGGCAAGGTGCATGGTGCTGATCGCTACAGAGTCAGGTTGATCAACAACCCGCCCGGAGAGCCGGACGAATTTCAAACCAGCCGCTTCCACCGCCTGTTCCGCCCGGGAAAGTTGCGCATCGGATCGGACAATGAGTCCGATTTCCAAGGGTTGGAAACCTTCTCTCAAAAGCTCTTGAATCCATTCGCCTACAGCCAGAGCTTCTTCTTTTTCGGTATCAAAAACCTGAATGGATGGCTCCTGTCCGTTGAACACCGACACCGTTCCTTTACGGGTCTCGGCGTTTCCGTCCACGTCTGCAATTTCCGAGGGTAGCAACCGATCAGCTTGACGGCGAATCTGATGCGAGGTGCGATAGTTGACCCGCAGGGTGCTGGAACGTCCGCGCACATCGACACCCAACGCTTTCCAGGAAAACGGCTGACGGAAGATGCGCTGCCCCAGATCGCCCGCAAAGAAAAGGCTGTTCGAACGGTCCCCGCCCAACGCGGCGAGAAAGCGCAACTCCGGCACACCGATATCCTGCGCTTCATCGACAACCGCAAAGTCGAACGGAGGTTTGCCGTCCGCATGAATGGCTTCTGTAATTTTTGCGAATAGATCCGCCTGCGTCAGCAGGGATTGTTCGGAGAGTTTTTCACGAACGGTTTCAAACATGGTCCAAAGCATCCGGCGTTGTGTTTCCGCGAGACGGGTTTTTCGACCGAGCCGCTTTACATCGCGATAATCGTCCCATGTTTTTAGCTGCCAAGCATCAACCACATTGCTCCATTCGTCCCAAAGAAAATTTGGGGTAAATCGGGATTCGGTCGTGTTTTTAGCCACGTCGCCCAACCAGTCCTTGACCTGTTCGTCTGACACATATTGAAGCGGGCCAAACTTTGCGCGACCAATCCGGCGGGCAATGGCCTCCATCGACTCCACCTCCAGCCGTTCCGCGACCATGGGTTTGCGAATCAAACGGTACAGCCGCTGACGCAGTGCATCGGCCAACGGCTCTGAAAACGTCGTCAGCAAAACGCGGGCATCTGGATTTTTTTCGGCCAGCCAAACCGCGCGATGCAACGCCACGATGGTTTTTCCCGTTCCGGCGGAACCGGCGGCACGAGCCGGGCCGGAAAAATCGCGCTCCACGAGTTGACGCTGCGCCGGATGCAGGAAAATCGTCCACTTTTCCCACGGAAACTCCAGCGCCAGCTCCAGCTCTTCGACATTTGTCATCACGCGGAAGCGACGCTGTGCGTCGGGATGGTCGAACGGATCAGCGGTCGGCTCCGCAACTGGAGCCGCCTTCGGTGTTCCGCCCGTCGCCAGTTCCAGAAGTGCTTCGGAAGCCTCAGCAGGCAACTTGTCCGTCAGAACCAAAAGAGAATCTTCATCCGCCCCCTTTACCTCTTCCAGCCACTCCTGTGGCACACCGTAGGCCAGCAACTCATCGTCGGAAAGCGTGGCAAAGAGCGGAGGTTTTGGTGGGATTGGTTTTTCAACCTCCACATAGGTTGGGATCTCGATTTCCTTGATCGTCTCGCGGATTTCAACGAACTGCGCCGCACCCGTCTTTGGATGGGTTTCGAGCTTGCGCCGCCGTGCCCACGCGTAGGCCTTGTCGTGATGATCCACATAGCAGAGCAACAGGCTCGATGGTGTTTTGTGGACGATCAGGCGAATATCGCTACTCACCCGCACCGACCAAAAATTCTTATCCTTTATCGCATCGAGTTTATGGAAACTAAAGCCGGGGTTGGCCGGATTCATCTGAAGGTCAAACGCGGTCGTTTTTACCGACTTCTGCTCCTCGCCCATTAGCTTGGCCAGGCTGTCTGTGAAGGTGTCTGCTATGCGGAAGTCCATGGTATTCAGCCTATTTTTACTCCGGAATCACTCGAAGCATAAATTGATCAAACAGAGGTACGGTGAAGGCCAAGTCGCCATATCCTGGACTGAAAACCATTCCTTTACTGATCAGTTTTGCTCGTACAGGGCCCAAGCTGGTTACTTTTAACCCCATTTTTTCAGCAATATCGCCGATCCGATGTTTTTCCGACCCCAATTCCGCCATGGCACGCAAAAAGTTTTTCTCGCTCGGAGTCAGCCGATCAAAACGAACCCGAAAGAAGTTTTCATCGAGCCGTGAAAGCACGGTCGTTGTTGCCTTTTTCACCACCTCTAATCCAATCGGGCTTGCTTCCGCTTGATTCCAACATTGATATCCCCATTCCTGAAGGAAATAAGGGTATCCTTTCGTCAGGCGAAAAATCTCATCCAGAGCACCACGGTCAAAAGAGACCTCTTCCGCGATCGCCGGAGCCTGTAAAGCCGTTGAGGTTTCCGACTCCGACAATGCACCCACATCCGGAAAACTGAATAGACGTTCTGCATACGACTTTGAATTGCCGGCCAACCCCGGAAGAATCGGCAGGCCTGCACCGATTAAAACAACCGGAAGCTGACGTTGCTGTATCTTGTGCATTGCCATGATTAAGGCTCCCAGCTCCTTCTGGCTAAAATACTGTACCTCATCAATCAGCACAGCGATCGCTGTATTGCGTTCTGCGGCCGCCTCGCCAACCGCCACAAACAGGTTCGACAAATCCACCTCGATGTCACCGCTGTCTGCGGCACCCTCCTCGGGGTCAATGTCCAGCGCAATAGTGATATCCTGATACACAACCTTCAGTC
>WFRA01000242.1 GCA_015486775.1 Kiritimatiellales bacterium
CGGAGGAGATGAACAGTTTGGTTTCGCGGTAGTCGCCGGTTCCGTAGTCCTTGCCGGACATTGCATGAGCCGCGATATAGTTCCCGTTGGAGAGAACGCAAATGGCCGGGTCAGAAATAAACTGGTCTGGAGTCGAAGAACCAAAGCCGTAGTGCAGTTCGTAATAGTCGAGCACCGTTCCCGGCACCCCGCTGAAATCCAGCGCCTGCGATGCCTGCGGAAACCCCGTTAAGGTAGCAGCCGCAAAAAGCCACACCGAGAATGTTCGTTCAAAAGAAAACGCTTTAGAATAGTTCATCATTTTTCCCAACCTAGTTAATTTTGATATGGAATACCCTTTTTTTGCTGTGTGCGACAGAACGATTAGAGCGAATCGGAAATCCCGATCAAGCGGATCGTAGATAACGCTGGAACAAATCCTTCCACTGTCAGATCGTCGTAGAGTGCCCCGTTGCCGCCATCCGAATGATTCGGTATGGTGCCAACCATTTCAATCTGGCGAACGGTGTCGTCGTTGAAGGTATATACCTTATCGTCGATCACCACCACGCCATCCACCACGAAATCGAAGGTGTTGGTTCCGCCGGCTCCTGCGGTTGAAATGAACTGGATGAGATGTTCAGCGGTTCGATCAAAATCGGTTCCAAAATTTTCCTGCCACAAGGCATTCATTTGGGCTGGGGTTCTGGCGGTCGCCGTATAGGCGGCTCCAGCGGCTCCGGTTCCGCCGTAGACGGTATAGACTGCGGCGAGCTGCCCGGTTCCCCATGTATGAAATCCCAGACGACTGTTTGAGCGCGTAGGTTCCGTGGCACTCGTCAGATAGACCGCAGTCCAGTTCGAGTTGGTGTTGAGCATCGTCTGCTTGAGGGAAATCTCAAAATCATGCCCTACCAGATAATCGGCCAGATTCGCATTCAGTACAATCTCCCCGCCCCCCCTATGCACCAGCTTGTTTCCGCCAATAGCGTACCAGTCCTGATTTCCCGTGTATTGTGCGGAAACCACGCCTCCGGCTTGCCGGGTGGCATAGTTTGAGTTTATATCGATTGTGTCAGCCGTATCAAAGCTGTCCATAAACGCCGTGCCGGCCCATGCTTCAGAACAAACCAAGCATAGCGATACCAACCCTATCCATTTTTTCATATTATTTTCCCCTTTCATTGAGCCGGTTGCGATTGAAAGTGTAGGTCGTCCCTTTATAACGAAAGACCCCGTCAAACAAGGAAACCCGCCGGATGGCGGGTTTCCAACCACTGGATATCACCGCATTCCTATATCATGAATGTGCGGCGGATCCACAGGATGCCCGCACCAAGAAACGCAACCATCCCGATGGTGGCCGGCTCCGGAATCGTCTCCATGTAGCGGACGGAATCGAGTTCGAAGGAGGAACCGACATTGTCGGCAACGGGATCAAGGCGCAGATAGGTCAGGTTTCCTGTCCAATCCGCCTCATCGGTAAAATCGAGTAGGTAGGTGTGCCAGTCGCCGTCCACCCCTGCCACCGTGTCCACCGCCACCTTGGGGGTGACGCTACCGCGAGCCGCCGTGTTCCAGAAAAAGTCGACCCGCTCGCCGGCGGTTCCCTTCAGCCGGATCTCGACATACTTGTAGATGTCGGCATTGATGGTGGGGGCACCGCCACCGGTCATCATAATCTGCGCATCGACTCCCCCCGCCGTACCGGAGAGGGTGCCGCTTGAAACGGATCCCGAGGCATTTTTCAGCGTGATCCCATTCAAGTCCCCATCGTGGTCGAACTCGAAGCCGATCGTGCGCCCCATGTCCGCCATGATATAGTCGACGGCGGAAGTATCGCTGGTGCCGTCGTTGGTGTAGTTGAATGCATCGAGACGAATCCCGTTGCCGTTCGGGTTGGTGGTTGTCGATAGGTCGAACGAGCGTTCCACCAGCGCCGTGCCGGAGGGGATGCTCGCGTCGATATGGCCGGTTGCCGCACCGACCGGAGTTGGATACACTTGAGTAGCCGTCACCGTGGCACCATCGTCGCGATCGACCGACATCCGAACGCGCACCGAGCTGTATATCGCCGGATCAAACGTGGTCGCCAACGGGTTGTAGGTGATGGTTCCCTCGGGGCCGGCGCTGGCCGCATAGCTATAGTTTGCCACGCCGCCACCGATGGAGTCGAAGGCAACCCGGGTCAACGTCGTGGCGGGATCGGTCGCCCCGTTAAAATTCTCCAACATGACCGATGGAGCCGTGGTGTACGTGATGTCTTTCGTGACCGTCACCCCCTGCGCAGACACCGAGGCAAAAGCCAGCAAACCAAACAATACAATTCGCATATCTCGCATCTCTATTCCTCCTTGTTGATTTTCGTTTCTCATATCCCTATTTCTCCTTGTTGATTTTCATTCTTCTGTGAATTTGCTGCATTCCTACTGTTTCTCCACATCCAACTGCAGGAACTTCTTGGCGGCATCGGTCGCAATGCGGTTGGTGACGATGCTGTAGTCGTCGCTGTATTCCCCGGTGCCGACCACGGCGGAGGTGCCGATATTGGTCCACGAGCCGACAACGAGATCGTCTTTTAGTTCGAGAGCATAGTCCAATCCGTTGTTGAATTCCGAACGGCGCAGATGGACATATTCAAGCCAGGAGGATCCGCCATCCTCCACGGCCGAAGCCACGGGCGCAACACCCTGGTCGGCACTGTTGGTTGGGTTGCCGTTGAAGGCATATTCATAGAGGTTGTCGAAGCCATCGCTGTCGGGATCCTCCTCTGGAAGGGCATCGGGATCCGCAAGTCCGAACGAGGACGTCCAGGCATCGTAGCGCCCGCCCTCAGCATAGAGCCGGACATAGTCCACCTCGAAGTTTTTCGAGTCGTCGTTGCCGACCGGATCCAGCCAGAAACGGACAAGATCGTTCATGCCCAGATAAGAGATATCCACCTTCGCGACGATCCAGTTGTCCGCCTCGTTGGTCGTGGCCACGATTCCCCCGAGGTTTTTGCCGGAGGCAAGCCCCGGGTTGATGAACACCAGAGTACCCGAAATATTGAACGGCTGGGAGGCCACGCCCGCGTCGCCGGGATTCCCGTCGAGCTGGCGAAGCCGGATCTCCATGGTTTTCCACGGGCCGTCGGGCGAGAGAGCCAGCGCCGCGTCGCTTCCTTGGTTGTAGGAGAGGCGGGGATCGACCCCGGTTACGTCGGCACAAGTCAGGACGCTTTCGGATCCGTTGATCGCCGGGGCGACCGTCAACGCGTCCACGTGAGCCGTTGCAACAATGTTTCCGGTATCGCCGACCGTATTGAACTCCCATGCACCCAGCATTTTGATCGGCGCGGGCTGCAGGGGTGTCGAGCGGGTGCCAAGGCGGATATAGTCGACCTCGAAATTCTTGGTGTCGTCGTTGGCAACGGGATCGATCCGCAGGTTGTCGATGTTGTTGAACCCCAGATACGAAAGATCGAACGATGTCACGATCCAGCCGTCGGCCTGGGTGGTGGTGATCCAATCCGACCCACCGATAGCACTCGACTTCAGCACCCCGTTCACCACAAAGGCACAACCGATGCCGCTCCACGCCACGGGATTCCCTCCGTTGCCGTCGAGCTGGCGCGCCCGGATTTCGATGGATGTCCAGTAGCGCCCGTGGACGGCATCAATTCCGCTTTTGACCAGCTGCGGGTCGATGCCGGTAACATCCGGTGTCGTGAGCACCGTCTCGCTTCCGCTGGAAGCGGCGGCAACCACGATACCGTCGGTCAAACTGTTGTGGGGATCGGAAGCGCCAACCCAGCCCTCGGTATCCCCAATCGCATCGAACTCCCAATCATGGACAGGCAGTGCCGGCGGGGCCGGGGCGGTGGTCAGCCGGATATAGTCGACCTCGAAATTCTTGTCAGGCGCGTTTCCGACCGGGTCGACCCTCAGGTAGGTGATGTCGTCGGTTCCGAGGTACGGAAGGGTGAACGTGGTGACGATCCACCCGTTGCTCTCCACGGTGGTGTCCCACCCCGAACCGCCAATCGTGGTCGATTTTGCAATGCCGTTGACGACCAGCGCGCAACCCACACTGCTCCATGCCACGGGGGTTCCCCCGTTGCCGTCGAGCTGACGCATGCGGATCTCGATGGTGTTCCAATATTCGCCGCCGGCGGAATTGGTTGCGGTGTTTACCAGCTGGGGGTCGATTCCTGTGACATCCGGTGCCGTCAGCACTGCACCGACTCCACCGACGCCGCTGGCCACCTCGATTCCGTTCGTGAGGCTGTCGAAGCCGTCCGCCCCTTCGACCCATCCCTCCGTATCGCCCAGAGTATTGAACTCCCAGTTCATTCCCGCCGCTTGCGCAACTGCGCACGATAGCGAAACCGCCATGGCCAAACATGCAACCGTCTTCTTCATACTACTCTCCTCTTTTTAGAATCCGGGCGGATGTGAACATGTAATCAGTATCACCGTCAAGCGCAAACCTTATTTTTTTTGCAAAATCCCGTAAATCTGATTCTTCCGGTATTTTTATCCTAGAAAAAGCAGTTAACCGCAAATGAACGCTAATACACGTGCCTTGAAGCAACGCGGTAATAGGATAAATTTCTATTACCGCAAAATTCGGTTGGATTTGTGATCAGGTAGCTGCCTTTTGGATCATGGCGACGAGCTTTTCCGGTATTTGTCGATCTGGGCGATCATTTTTATGGCGGCGGGATCTTGCGCATGGTTTTTGCGGCGAACCATCCAGGCCCGGAACTTTTCCACTCGTGCTTCGATGGTGCGGATGTTTTCTTTCTTTCCCTCGTCATTGAGGCCGTTGCGTCCGGTCGCCGGAGCGATCCGCATGGCGCTACGAAGCTTTTCGAAGGGGATGGTTTTTTCTTCGAGGGCTGCGACGGCGTTCCAGAGTGCCCGGTCTTTCATGATCGGTTTGAGGGCGGTATGGATTTTGAAGTACGGACGGTTGTCTTGCCACCGGGAGCGCAGATGGAGGTTCTGGATGCGCTCGATATCCTCGTTCAGGCGGCGAAGCCTTTGGACGAAGGCCAGGTGCGGGCGGTCGAAGGGGAAGCCGTACCCGTGTCCTTCGGACTTCCTCTGGAGCGCCCATTGGATCAAGGCGTAGGCGTTGACGGGAGGGGCGGATTCGAACGCCTCGGCGGGAAGCGCGGCGTTTTCGATGCTCTCTTGCAGGGTCTCGATCACCTGCGGGTTGCCGTCGATTTCGGCTTTGAGCTGTTTCGCCTGGCAGAGCAGCTTCGTGCTGATGCCGTGGTGGCGCAGCCGCTTGCGAACGATGTCGTATTCGCTGCCGAGGAAAAGTCCTTGCCGATGTCGCGCAGGAAATGAAAATGGCAGATGAAGTCGGGCACACCGGGGAATACCTTTCCCACGGCGGCAAGAATGCCTTTGCCCATATCGTGGATCAGCGCAAGCGGTGTGCCGTGGGATTTCTTGATGCACTCGAGAAACGGGACGATGTTCGCCTCGCTTTCGGAAGGTATCTTGAGATTGCCCAGCACGATCTCCGAGAGCGAGTCGATCGAACTCATCAGCAGGGGGTTGCCCCCTTCTCAGGTGGCGTCCAGATGAC
>WFRA01000243.1 GCA_015486775.1 Kiritimatiellales bacterium
CTCTACGACATGCCGATGATGGTGCACAACACGGGCGACTCCCAGGGCTGGCAGGCCGCGCTCGAACCCGGCGGGTTTGCCGCCCAGGGGCTGGCCATCTTCCTCGCCGCCAAAATCCAGAATCAGCGCCGCAAAAGCTCCGAACTGGCCGCAACGCTCGAAGAGCGCATCCGGCGGCGCAAAAGGGAACTCGAGGAAATCAACGACTACATGCTCAACCGATCCGGACACGGCGACCTGCAGGAAAAGCTCTGCGATATCGTGGCCTGCCAGCTTACGGGGCTGCTGATCCATAGCGAGTCCTTGCGGAACTTCCTCGTCCAGGCCGAGGCTCCGCAGGCGGGCGAAGCTAAAAAGCTGGTGCAGATCTCCAACCAGAGCATCGAACAGGTAAAACATCTGGACAAAAGACTTTCCCTGCAAAAGATCACCGGTGCCCGGATCGGCGAGGCCTTCGAGGAGATGGGTGCCTACTTCGACGACACCGCCCGCGCCCATTTCACCATGGCCATCAGCGAGCAGGTGGAAAAGCTCCCCGACCGCACCGCGCTGCACCTCTACCGCATCGCGCTCGAAGTGGTGAACAACGCCCTGCGCCACGGAAAGGCGACGCAGATCGACCTCGGCCTGGAAATAGACGACGGAACCTGCACCCTCGCCGTCCTCAACAATGGAACCCCGCTGCAAAACCTCGACGGCGGCGAAGGCCTCGGCATGAGAACCATCCTGCACCGAGCCGAAGCCATCCGGGCATCCACCCGGTTCGAAACCACCCCCGACGGGGAAATACGCTTCACCTGCACCCTCCCTCTGGACACCCCATGAAGATCGACTATTCGGAATTTTTCCCCTTGCTCGAAGGCACGCCGCTGGAGGCCTGGGCCGGCTTGCTGCCGGAACGGATCGCCCGCGGGCTGCGCCCCGAACGCCACGGCCTGATGCCGCAGTGGGAGGAGGCGCTCGCCCGCCTTCCAACCCTTGGAAGCCGCTCGGTCGAGCTGCGGGACGAAGTGCGCGTCGAGGGCGAAAGCTTCCGGGGGCTGGAAGACGCGCTCAAGGCGTTCCACCCGTGGCGCAAGGGGCCGTACCGCATCCACGGCACGCACATCGATACCGAATGGCGCTCCGACTGGAAATGGGAGCGCGTCCGCCCGCACCTCCAATCCCTGGAGGGCCGCACCGTCCTCGATGTCGGCTGCGGCAACGGATACCACTGCTGGCGGATGGCCGGCGAGGGCGCAAGGCTGGCCATCGGCATCGACCCCGCCCCCCTGTTTGTCTGCCAGTTCTTCGCCATGAAGCACTTTATCCGGAACCCCCGCGCCTGGGTGCTGCCCCTGGGCATCGAGGATCTCCCCCCCGCGCCCGGCGCGTTCGACACCGTCTTTTCCATGGGGGTCCTGTACCACCGCAAATCGCCCATCGGGCACATCGAACAGCTCAAATCTTTCCTGCGCCCCGGCGGGGAGCTGGTGCTTGAAACCCTCGTGGCCGACGGCCCCGAAGGCTGGGCGCTCATGCCGGAGGGGCGCTATGCCAAGATGCGCAATGTCTGGTTCATCCCCTCCGTCCAGACATTGGAACGCTGGATGAAACGCTGCGGGCTAAAAAACATCCGGACGGCCGACATCGCCGCCACCTCCGTCCGCGAGCAGCGCTCCACCGACTGGATGACCTTCGAGTCGCTCCCCGACTTCCTCGACCCGGACGACCCCTCAAAAACCGTCGAGGGGCATCCCGCCCCGAAACGCGCCGTCGTGCTGGCGACGGCCTGAGGGCAAAAAAAAAGCCCCCCGAAGGGGGCCCAGGAGGATGAAAAAACGCATTGGCTAAAAGGATGAAGGGGTATTCAACAGAGGATCACTAAGCGTGACATTCTCCATCGATCCATCCTCCGCCAATGCGAAAACAACTTTGTCGGACGAGTCCGGGGCAACCGTGACGATCTTGGTTACATAGCCCGCGCGGTGGAGTTCAAGCGTGCGCTCGAAGCGGACGGGCAATTCCAGCGGGGTCGTTCCAATCAGCTCCGCGCCGCCCGGGCGGTAGACCTTCGCGCCGGAGGGCTTGCTGTCGATCTGCACGACCTTCTCGAGCGATGCGGCGGTCTGGACCAGCGGCACGGTGACTTCGCTGCTGGAATCGGGCGAAAGCGTGAAGGGCTTGACGGCGTAGCCCGGCTTGTGAACCTCTAGGGAGGTGTCCTTCTCCACCAGCATTTCGAGCGGGGTGGTTCCCACCAGCTCCACTCCGCCGGAACGGTAGAGTTCGGCGTTGGGCGGGTCGCTCTTCACGGTGATGTAGGGCTTGGGATCGAGCTTGACGTAGACCTTGCGGGGCGAATCGGGGGCAACCGTGATGTGCTTGGTGTAGTAGCGGTCGGCGGAGACTTCCAGCTCCATGTCGTTTTCCACGAGGTAGCGGAACGGGGTTTTTCCCATCGTCACGCCGCGATAGACCACAATGGCGTTTTCCGGCTCGCTGTAGACGATGATGATCGGCTCGCGCTCAAGCTCAACCACGTAGGGGCTCTCCGTGTCGGTGCCAACGGTGATTTCTTTCGCATAGTACCCCTCCTTGCGCAGCTCGAGCTGGCAGCTTTCGGTCGCGGGGACCGCAACCGGGGTGACGCCCAGCTTCTGGCCATCCTTGTCGTAGACCTCCACCTTCTTCGGCTTGCTCATCACCATGATCGACGGCTCGCGCTCGAGATCGACCACCAGGTTGCCTTCCGGGTCGGCGGGGACATCCAGCGTGTAGGGCGTGTAGCCCGGCGAGCGGACTTCGAAGCTGCGGTACGGTTTCTTGAAGTCGATCCGGTACGGGGTCTTGCCCACCCGCTTGCCTTTCACGTAGAGCTCGGCGCCCGACGGATGGCTGAGAACGAGGATCTTGTCCCGCTTCTTGAGCTCGACGGCAATGTTTTCCGGGCCGACCGGCGAGAGCAGGACCGTTTTCGAGAAATAGCCTTCCTTGCGAACCACCACTTCCCGCGAATTTGCATACAGGGTCACCTTTGCCGGCGTCTCCCCGATCAGCTTGTCGCTCCTCTTATAGTAGACGGAGGCGCCTTCCGGCGTGCTCCCCACGGTTACCGGGGCGCAGCCCGACAGCAGAAAACCGGATGCCAAGGCACCGGCGGCCAGCAGTTTTAGTACGATTCTATTTTTCATTTCTTATACCCCTCGGGTTGTTGTTCAACTTTGGTTAACGATCATGGCAGGGAATAAAGCAGGAACCGTTCCAACCCTCGGAATATCTTCATTTTCCGGACAGTTTCCTGCTCGCCACTTCGGGCAGGATACGGGTTGACGCAACCCGCCAAATCAAATTAACTCCCGGCAACGAGATTGGGAAGGGGTGGGAAGCCGACGCCGTTCCACCAACAAAAACACCCGCCCGCCGCCGGAAGGCCGAACGCCGACCACCATGCATGAGTGAGAAAACAATCCATTTCGACAATGCCAGCGAAGCCCGCGAAATCGGCGCCGCGCTCGCCGCGCTCATCCCGGGCATGGAGCGCGATCTGGAGCTGCGGATGGTGGTGCGCGACCTCGCGATCGCGATCGAGGGGGCGGCGGAACCCGCCGGGCGGATTGCGGAATTCCTCGAGTCCCTGCGCGAAACCCGCAGCCGCACCGCGCTCGATGCCCAGTCGGTCGCCTATGCCTACGAAGCCTTCCGCCGGGGCGAAGAGCGGGTATTCGAACGGCTCGCCAGCATCCGGGTGGATGTCAGCCCGCGCAAGCCGGCCGTTTTCCCCAAGACGCTCGGCCAGCAGATCTACCTCCGCGCCATCGGCGAAAACGCCATCACCTTCGGTTCCGGCCCCGCCGGGACTGGCAAGACCTACTTGGCCATGGCCATGGCGGTCTCCGCCCTGCTCAAGGGCGACGTGAGCCGGATCGTCCTCACCCGCCCGGCCATCGAGGCCGGCGAAAACCTCGGCTACCTCCCCGGCGATCTCCAGCAGAAGGTCTCCCCCTACCTGCGCCCGCTCTACGACGCGCTGCACGACATGATGCCGCCCGAAACCATCGAAAGCCACATCGAACGCGGCGTGATCGAGGTCGCCCCCCTCGCCTACATGCGCGGACGGACGCTCAACCACGCCTTCGTCATTCTCGACGAAGCCCAGAACACCACCCCCCGGCAGATGCTCATGTTCCTCACCCGCCTGGGCTTCGACTCCAAATGCGCCATCACCGGCGACCCCTCCCAGATCGACCTTCCCGACCGCAAGGCATCCGGCCTGCTAGAAGCCCGCTCCATCCTGAAAAACATCCAAGGACTGGAATTCGTCGACCTAACCGAACGCGATGTCGTGCGCCATCCCCTCGTCCAGAAAGTGATCGAGGCCTACCAGAAAAAACAACCTTCCAGGGCCCTTCCATGAAACCGAGAACCCCCAGAAAAAAACAGAAAGGCATTGCCGAGCGCAAAACCGAAAACGCCCCGAAGCGGGAGCGGCCATACAAGGCCGTGGCGCTCGGCCTGCTGCTCTGGCTCTTCACGACCTGGCTCTTTTTCGGGAGCGGCATCGTCCGGCACACCGACCAAGCCATGGGGCAGCGCGCCACCTCCACGATCGTTGCCTCGGTCGATTTCGAGTGCGAAAACCTCAAGGAGACCGCTTTCAAGCAGGCCAAGGCCGCCGGGGCGGTTCCCCCTGTGTTCACCATCGATCCTTCGATGGAAAAACGGGCGCTCAAGGTTGTCCGGGAACTCTTCCTGCGCCTGCACAAGCTGACCACCGTCCCCGAAGAACAATACCAGCCCACCAAAAACTCCATCGACGACCTTTTGCTGGGTTCGTCAGTCGGCGCTCAGGAGCTCATCGACCTCTTCCCGAGCAACCAGATCGCCTCGGCGGGCGCAAGCCTGAGCACCAACCTCGCCAAGGTCATGTCCGCCGGCATCCTGTCCGACGAATACCGCCGCACCCTTTTCAAGGGCTACCCCGACCGCAAGCTGACCATCACGGACGGAACGGCCAGCCGCACCGTCCCCCAGCAATCGACCTACTCCACCAGCCGGGCCATACGGACGGTCGCCGCCCCGCTCCCCACGGCGCAACAACGCGATCTCGTTACACGCCTGCTGGGCAACATCGTGGCCGACAACATGACCTACGACGAACCCGCCACCGAAGCCCTGCGCCAAAAAGCCATCGGAAAAGTCAGCCCCGTCATGCAGCAGCACCTGGCCGGCAGCACGATCATCCGAGCCGGCGAGCCGATCACCCAGCAGACCCGGCTCCTGCTCCAGCGTCACGAGCAAAAGCGCAAGGAGAACCAAGAGGTGTTCGAGCAGGTGATGGAAATCCTCGGCAACAGCATCCTGCTGCTGGCCGGCCTCATTGCCGCCGCGGTATTCCTGCGGGTGGTCGCGCCCGAAATCGTCCGCCGCCCTGACCACCTGCTACTACTGGTGCTCCTCTCGCTGACCACGCTCGGCCTCGCCCGGCTACTGACCTACCTCTCGGTCTACCACTCGCTCGTCTCGCCCGGCTTCCTGATCTATCTCGTGCCCCACGCGCTGGCCATCCTACTCGCCGCCATCCTGCTGGGTGGAAGCGCCGCCCTCTGCCTCGGCCTCTGGACCAGCTTCGCCACCGCCGTGCTCTTCGACCAATCCTTCACCGTCTTCGTCCTCGGCATCCTCATCGCCATCACCGCCACCAGCACCGCCCGCCACGTGCACCGCCGCGCCAGCCTCTTCAAGGCCGGCCTCTGGGTCTGCGCCGTCAAGGTGCTCTTCGTGCTCATCGCCGCCATCCTCAACCGCCCCGTCATCCCCGAGCTTGTCGGCCAGCTCGGCTCGGCCTTCCTCTCGGGCATGCTCTCCACCATCCTTGCGTTGCTGCTCATCCCCCTCTTCGAGAAGCTCTTCAAGATCACCACCGACATCACCCTGCTCGAGCTCTCCGACATGGGCAACCCGCTGCTCCAGAAAATGGCGATCCAGGCGCCCGGAACCTACCACCACTCGCTCATGGTCGCCACCCTCTCGCAAAATGCCGCCGAAGCCATCGGTGCCAACCCCCTGCTCGTGCGCGTCTGCGCCTACTACCACGACATTGGCAAGCTCGCCAAGCCCGAATTCTTCACCGAAAACATCCAGCATATGGAAAACCCGCACGACGAGCTCTCACCCCACATGAGCTCGCTCGTCATCGTCTCGCACGTCAAGGAAGGGCTCTCGCTCGCCAGGCGCAACAAGCTCCCGCAACCCATCCTCGACGCCATCGAGCAGCACCACGGCAACGGCCTGATCGCATACTTCTACCACAAGGCCAAGACCCAGCAGCAAAAAGAGGCCGCCAACGGCCGCGGAACCGAAACCATCAACGACTCCGACTTCCGCTACGGCGGCGCCCCCGCCGTTAGCCCCGAAATGGCCATCCTCTCCCTCGCCGACGCCTCCGAGGCCGCCTCGCGCTCCATCGAAAAACCCACCCCCCAGAAAATCGCCAACATGATCAACGACATCTTCGCCACCAAGATCCGCGACGGCCAACTCGACCACGCCAACCTCACTATGGCTCAGATCAACACCGTCAAAAAGTCCTTCATCTTCTCGCTCTCCAACATGCTCCACGGCCGCATCCCCTACCCCAAAGACCATGAAAACAACGCCAATCAACCAGCAGCAAAAGCATCCAATCCATCTCCAAAAGATTGAGCGGCTAACCGACTGGCTCGCCAAGCGGCTCGCCGCCCGCACCGCGCCGCAGACCTGGGGCGAAATCTCCATCCTCCTCGTCGATGACGCAGGCATCACCCAAACCAACCGTGAATATTTCGGGAAGGATCGCCCCACCGACGTCATCAGCTTCCGCTACGACCCCATCCCCGGCGAACCCGATCAGCTTGGCGGCGACCTCGTCGTCAACGTCGACCGCGCCGTGGCCGAAGGCACCGCGCGCGGGGACATCGACCGCGAACTCGCCCTCTACATCGCCCATGGCTTCGACCACCTCTCCGGCGACGAGGACGACACCCCCGAAAAACGGAAAAAGATGCGCGCCACTGAAAACGCCTGGCTCCGCGCCGCTGCCCAGGAAGGCTTGCTCGACGGGCTGCTCGGCTAATCTAAACCGCCAGCACCTCTTTCAAATACTGCCCCGTAAACGACTTTTCGTTCTTCGCCACCTTTTCGGGGGTGCCGGTGGCGACAATCGTTCCCCCATTGATTCCGCCGCCGGGACCGAGGTCGATGATGTGGTCGGCGCGCTTGATCATGTCGAGGTTGTGTTCGATCACGATGACGGTGTTGCCCTCGTCGCGCAGGCGTTCCAACACCTCCAGCAGCTTGTGGACATCGGCAAAGTGCAGGCCGGTGGTGGGTTCGTCGAGCAGGTAGAGCGTCTGTCCGGTGGAGCGCTTGCTCAGCTCGGTGGAGAGCTTGACGCGCTGAGCCTCGCCGCCGGAGAGCGTCGTGGCGGGCTGGCCAAGCTTGAGATAGCCAAGCCCGACATCGCAAAGCGTCTTCATCTTGCGCTGAATCTTCGGAACAGCCTCGAAAAATTCAAGCGCCTCGCTAATGCTCATATCCAACACGTCGGCAATGTTCTTCCCCTTGTAGTGGACTTCGAGCGTCTCGCGGTTGTAGCGCTTTTCGCCGCACTGCTCGCACGGCACATAGACATCCGGCAGGAAGTGCATCTCGATCTTCAGGATGCCGTCGCCCTTGCAGCGTTCGCAGCGACCGCCCTTGACGTTGAAGCTGTAGCGGCCGGGTTTGTAGCCGCGCACCTTCGAGGCGGGCAGGCTGGCAAATAGGGTGCGAATGTCGGTAAAGGCGCCGGTGTAGGTGGCCGGGTTCGAGCGCGGCGTACGACCGATCGGCGACTGGTCGATCACGATCATCTTGTCGATCAGCTCCACCCCTTGGAGGCTCTTGTGCTTTCCGGGAATCTCCTTCGAGTGATGGAAGTGGCGCATCAGAGCGCGCCGAAGCGTGTTGTCGACCAGCGAGCTCTTGCCGCTACCGGAAACCCCGGTCACGCAAGTAAAGAGGCCGAGCGGGAACTTTGCATTCACCTTTTTGAGATTATTCGCCTCCGCCCCCTTTAATTCTATCCAACCCTTGGAAGGTTTGGTGCGCTTTTTCGGCACCTCCACCTCCAGCTCCTGCCGCAAATATTTTGCCGTCAGCGTGTCGGCCTCGAGCAACTTGTCCGTCTTGCCGGCAAAGACCACCTCGCCGCCGTGGCGGCCGGCGGCAGGGCCCATATCGACCACATAGTCCGCCGTGCGGATGGTCTGCTCGTCGTGCTCCACCACAATCACCGTATTGCCCAAATCGCGCAGCCCGCGCAGGGTCTGGATCAGCCGGTCGTTGTCGCGCTGGTGCAGGCCGATGCTCGGTTCGTCGAGCACATAGACCACACCAACCAGCCCCGCACCGATCTGCGTGGCCAGCCGGATGCGCTGCGCCTCGCCACCAGAGAGCGTCCCGCTCTCGCGGTCGAGCGTAAGATAGTCCAGCCCCACATTCACCATAAAGCCCAGCCGCGAGCGGATCTCCTTGAGAATCTCCTTGGTGATCAGCTCCTCCTGCTTCGTGAGTTCCAAGGTTTGGAAAAACGCCTGCGAGTCGATCACCGAGTCGGAAATAATTTCCCGGATGCTGCGGCCATTCACCGTGCAGGCCAGCACCTCCGGCCGCAGGCGCGCACCATTGCACTTTGGGCAAATCCGCCGCGACATATAGCCGCGCAGCCAGTGGCTCATCGCCTCGCTCTCGTTGTCCTCCAACCGCTTTTCCAATATCGGGAAAATCCCCGGCCAGGGCTTCGACTGCAACCGGCGGCGCATATAATATTGGATCGCCACCTCGTCCGAGCCATGCAGCAAAATATCCACAAAACTTTCCGGAAGCTCCTCGAACGGAATCGATGGATCGACCCCGCAGGCACCCGCCAGCGCATTCAAAAGCTTATTGTAGTAGATCACCACCCGGCGGCCGCCGTAGCGCATCGGATGGATCGCCTTAGTCCAAGGCTTGGAAGGTTCCGGCACCACCAGATCCAACTCAAAAACCAGCTGCGTCCCCAGCCCGTGGCAGGTGGAGCAGGCACCATACGGGCTATTGAAAGAAAAGTGGCGCGACTGCAACGCATCAAAACTAATACCGCAATCTAGGCAGGCATTGTTTTCCGAAAGCGTTCGTTCGTCCCAGCCCCCTTCCCCATTTGCCACCAGCACCGTCATCAGCCCCTCGCCCTCGCGCAGGGCAATCTCCACCGAGTCGGTCATGCGGCTGCGAACATCGTCGGTGATCGCCAGCCGATCCACCACCGCCTCAATGGTGTGCTTTCTGGTTTTTCCAAGCTTTGGAACCTTTTCGATTTCTACGATTTCACCGTCCACCCGCACCCGCACAAACCCCTGCTTGCGGATCGACTCAAAAACCTCGACATGCTCGCCCTTGCGGCCGCGCACCAGCGGTGCCAGTAGCATCAGCTTCGTCTTCGACGGGAGCTGCAAAAGTTGCTCGACAATCTCCTCCGCGCTCTGACCCGATACCGGCTTGCCGCACTTCCAACAATGCGCCTTGCCGATGCTCGCAAAAAAGAGGCGGAGATAGTCGTAGATCTCTGTCGTCGTCGCCACAATCGACCGCGGGTTCGATCCCGCCGTCCGCTGTTCAATCGACACCGCCGGCGAAAGCCCCTCGATATAGTCCACATCCGGCTTCTGCATCTGACCGAGAAACTGGCGGGCATAGGCCGACAGGCTCTCCACATACTTTCGCTGCCCCTCCGCATAGATCGTGTCAAACGCCAGCGACGACTTTCCCGAGCCGCTCAGCCCCGTCACCACCGTCAGCTCATCGCGCGGAATCCGCACATCCACATCCTTCAGATTATGCTCCCGCGCCCCCGCCACCTTGATCCACTGCTTAGCCATAACAAAAACCTAGTCCCTTGCCCTCGAGCTTCTATCAATATTCCGGGCGAAAATAAAAAAGTGGTCAAACCACGGCTTCAACCGCCGTGGAAAACAAGCCCACTTATCCTCTGCAACCCGCGCCCCTGTCAACCGCCGAAAAAATCTTCGTCACCCGGGAACGTCGATCGCACCGTGCCGCAGGCATTCCTGCCTGCGCAAAAGGCGGACAGGACGCGCCAGGAGCAACGCGATTGATAATTTCCGTAGGAAATAATGAGTGAAGCGAAAATGGTTCACCGAGGCTGGAGCTTGCGACAGCAAAGACCGAAGGAAATGGCAATGTCCGCCCCACAGGAAC